>NZ_JBEOZE010000010.1:0-197179 GCF_040297465.1 Streptomyces sp. NPDC001787 | reverse complement strand
GGTCGTCCGAGGTACGAGGGCGGCACCTGCCCGCAGCGCAGCCGAAGCGAACGCGACCATCGACACCGAGCGGCTGAGCTGAGGCGCAGCGGAGGGTAGGGGTCGTCCGAGGTACGAGGGCGGCACCTGCCCGCAGCGCAGCCGAAGCGAACGCGACCATCGACACCGAGCGGCTGAGCTGAGGCGCAGCGGAGGGCAGGGGTCGTCCGAGGTACGAGGGCGGCACCTGCCCGCAGCGCAGCCGAAGCGAACGCGACCATCAACACCGAGCGGCTGAGCGGCTGAGCCGGGGCCGCCCGAGGCACAGCGCGTCACCGGCCGGTCGCCCTTCCCTCAGATCGCCGCTGCTGAACCGGTCCGAGCCCGGACCGTGACCGAATCTCCCCCAGGATGTGATCTGCGTCCCGGGGGAGAGTCATTTATGCAGGTCACAGCACTTTTGGGGTTAAACCCCAGGTCGAAAGACCTGTCCATTTCGTGACGTAATGCACTGACAGCACGCGCGAGTACGGGCCAAGCTGATGTAGGAAGTCGGGGGATCGATTGAAACCGGGAGTATGTCAGTGAGCGCCATGTCATTTGCCCTGTTGCTGACCACCGCCGCTGCCACGGCCGTCGGCGCCGCTGCCCTGCACGCCGCTCACGGGCTGCGCAAGCAGGTCGCGGCCCTGCGCACGGAGCTGTCCGAGGGCCGGACCCTCGACGCGACCGTGCCACCGCAGACCCGCAGCACCGTCACTCCGGCCGAGGAGATACGCGCGGCCGTCTCCGAAGCCCTCGCCGAGGAGCGGGAGCGCGAGCTCGCCGAGGCGCGGGCCTTCTGGGCCGCCCAGGAAGCCCGCGACGCGGCCGACGCCCCGTCCCTGCTGGGCGGACTGAACGCGCTCGGCGACGACTCCCCCTTCTTCCTCCCCCGCCAGGCGGACTTCGCCGGCCTTGAGGCGATGGACCTGGAGGCCACCGAGGCGCTGGAGGAGCTGGCGGCCCTGAGCGAGCGGCCGTCCGCCGAGTACGAGTCGGCCGACCTCAGCGACCTGCCCGAGATCGCGGAGTTCGCCGACGACTCCCCCGAGCTCGCCGCGGCCCGCCGCCGTCATCCCTCGCACCCCGACTTCGTCCCCGTACAGACCCCCGTCGTCACCGACCACGAGCGCACCGTGAGCCGTCTGGAGGAGCTCGCCGACACCGCCACCGCGCTCACCGACGTACGCCCCGGACCGCTGGGCACGCTCGATGTGTATGTCTTCGCCGACGGCACCACGCTCTGTATGACCCCGGGCCACCGTGAGACGGCGGAACGCCTCGCCGACGCGCTGCGGGCGGGCCGGCGGCCGGTGCTGCTGGGCGGCTCCGGTGTCTCCGGTGCCTACGCGCTGACGTTCTCGTGCGGCGAGGACAACGTCTACATCCTCGCGGACCGCGTCATCGCCTCGTTCTGACGGGCTCGCACACGGCGCGGGTTCCCTACGCGAACGCCCGCGCCGCCGCCTCTTCCACGTATCGCACGGCCTCGTCCAGCTCCGCGGACGGGGCCGTTACCAGTGCCACGGCCAGATCGCGTCCCGCCACGGTGAGCTGATCACCGACGACGAACATCCCGGCGTCCGGCACGAGGTACGGCTCCCGGCCGGGGCGCTCGATGCGCTGGGCCCGTACGGCCAGTTCCCTGGCGGCGGCCAGCGCCTCGGCCGCCGCGCCGCGCTGGAGCAGGCTCTGCGGGGCGGCCCGCAGACGGTCGGCGAATCGGTCCACGGCAGCGGTCAGGGGCGTCGTATCGAGCACCCGGCCGACCCTACGCGCCCTTCCCGGACGGTTGCCAACGGGCCGGGCTCCGGATCCCCCGGCACACCGGTCCCGAGTCTCCGGCCGGCCCCGCACCGCCACGGCGATCCGCACCGCCGCGGAGAACGGAACGGCCCGCAGGCGGTGAGCCTGCGGGCCGTTCCGATGCGTACGGGAGTTCCGCGCCGCGGTCAGTCGTCCCCGTTGAGGATGGACAGCAGACGCAGCATCTCCAGGTAGATCCACACCAGGGTCATGGTGAGGCCGAAGGCCGCCAGCCAGGACTCCTCGCGCGGTGCGCCGAAGGCGACGCCGTCCTCGACCTGCTTGAAGTCCAGGGCCAGGAAGCACGCGCCGAGGATGATGCCGATGACACCGAAGAGGATGCCGAGGCCGCCGCTGCGGAAGCCGAGGCCGTCACCGCCGCCGAACACCGAGAACAGCAGGTTGACCATCATCAGGAGCACGAAGCCCATGGCCGCGGCCATCACGAAGCCGTAGAAGCGGCGGGTGACGCGGATCCAGCGCATCTTGTACGCGATGAGCACACCGGCGAAGACACACATGGTGCCCATCACCGCCTGCATCACCGTGCCGGGGCCGATGTAGGTGCTGACCGCGCTGGAGATCACACCGAGGAAGACACCCTCGAAGGCGGCGTACGCGAGGATCAGCGCCGGGACCGGCTTGCGCTTGAAGGACTGCACGAGCGACAGGACGAACGCCACGAGGGCGGCGCCGATCGCGATGCCGTAGGACTTGCCGAGGTTCGCCTCGTCGACCGGCAGCAGCGCCCAGGAGAGCGCGGCGCCGAGGACGACGGTGCCCAGCGTCATCGCCGTACGGGTGACGACGTCGTCGATCGTCATCGCGCCGGAGCGCGCGGGCGCCTGCGGGGCGCCGTACTGGACGTCCTGCTGCGCGTAGGGGTTGGTCGCGTACGGGTTGGCGGCGGTGCCCTGCGCGTACGGGTTGGTTCCCGCTGCGGGGGCCCCGGCCTGCGGCGCCGTGTTGAAGCCGGCGGAACCGTTGTCGCGGCTGAACCCCCGTCGCGAGAAGACCGGGTTGCTGCTCCTCATTGCTCTCCTCCATGGCCACACTGCGTGGCCTTGCGACAAGAGTAATGGGTGGGCAAAGGAATCACCCTAGTGCCCGGGGAGGATCTTTATGGAAGTTGATCGCTGAAGTATTCTGCGGTCGCCCGGCGCGCCCACCGACGGCGGTGGTGGTGGTGCCCGGAGCCGGACTCGAACCGGCACGCCCCCGAGGGGCAGCGAGGTTTAAGCTCGCCGTGTCTGCGTTCCACCATCCGGGCCTTGGCGCGCGGCTCCGCGTTGGCACATGACCCTATCCGGGGCCGTCCCCCGATCAGCGGAACCGTGGCTCGATGTTGTCTTATTTTATTGACCTTTTGAGGGTCCGTCAGCACATCTGGGCGCGCTGACCACACGCCCGCCCGGGGTGACGGGCCGGTAGCCCACCGTGTGGGAATGACGGAAAGTCGCCGCACTCGTACGGCCCAATGCGCCAGGGGCGCGCCATGCTCCGCCAGGGCTCCGCCACCCCTTCGGTCCGACGGTCTCCGCGGGCCCGGTCCACGGGCCGCCCCCGGAGCCCTTCCATGGTCCGGCTCAGGGTCGGTGTCATACCCCAGGAGGACGCCGCCACCCCGTCGGTGCGACTCAAGACGGCCACAGGAACGGGTACGGGGGCTGACGCCCGGCGGCCGTACGGCCAGGACGATGGAGGTGTCCCCGAAGGAACCCCGCATCACCTCATCAGGAGCGTCCCTGTGATCACCACCCCCACCGTTCACCGCGCCACCGCGGTGGCTGCCCGCGCCACGGAGCTGTCGAAGGTCTACGGGCAGGGTGAGACCCAGGTGGTCGCCCTCGACCGGGTGACCGTGGACTTCCCGCAGGGCGAGTTCACCGCGATCATGGGCCCCTCGGGCTCCGGCAAGTCGACGCTGATGCACTGCGTGGCGGGTCTCGACAGCTTCAGCAGCGGCTCCGTCCGCATCGGCGAGACCGAGCTGGGCTCCCTCAAGGACAAGCAGCTCACCCAGCTGCGCCGGGACAAGATCGGTTTCATCTTCCAGGCGTTCAACCTGCTGCCGACGCTGACCGCGCTGGAGAACATCACCCTCCCGATGGACATCGCGGGCCGCAAGCCCGACGCCGCGTGGCTGCAGAAGGTCATCGACATGGTGGGGCTGTCCGAGCGGCTGAAGCACCGGCCGACCGAGCTCTCCGGCGGCCAGCAGCAGCGTGTCGCCGTGGCCCGCGCCCTGGCCTCGCAGCCCGAGATCATCTTCGGCGACGAGCCGACCGGAAACCTGGACTCCCGCTCCGGCGCCGAGGTCCTCGGCTTCCTGCGCAACTCGGTGCGCGAGCTCGGCCAGACCGTGGTGATGGTGACCCACGACCCCGTGGCCGCCTCCTACGCGGACCGGGTGATCTTCCTCGCGGACGGCGCGATCGTCGACCAGATGCTGCACCCCACCGCGGACGGGGTCCTCGACCGGATGAAGGCGTTCGACGCGAAGGGCCGCACCAGCTGACGTAACCGGCTGCCGCCCCCGTCCCCCTTCCGGAACCCATCCCAGGACTACAGACATGTTCCGTACCGCCCTGCGCAATGTGCTCGCGCACAAGGCCAGGCTGCTGATGACCGTGCTCGCCGTCATGCTCGGCGTAGCCTTCGTCTCCGGCACCCTCGTCTTCACCGACACCCTCGGCAACGCCTTCCGCAACCAGTCGGCCAAGAGCTACGACAACGTCGCCGTCGCCGTCAGCACCTACGCCGACCAGCGCGACGAGAAGGCCCAAGGCATCGACGACGCCACCCTGAAGAAGATCGAGGACCTGGACGGCGTGGCGAGCGCCACCGGCCGGGTCTCGGGCTTCGCCGGGGTCGCCGACCCGGACGGCAAGCTCATCGGCAACGGCTGGTCCAACACCGGGGCCAACTTCGCCCCCGGCAAGGACGGCAAGGACGCCGCGTACACCTTCACCGAGGGCGACGGCCCGGCGAAGGACGGCACCATCGCCCTGGACAAGGACACCGCGCGCAAGGGCGAGTACAGCGTCGGCGACCCGGTGCGGGTCGCCACCAACGGGCCGGTGAAGGAGTACACCCTCTCCGGTGTCTTCACCACCGAGGACGGCGCGGTCAACGCGGGCGGCAGCCTGGTCCTGTTCGACACGGCCTCCGCGCAGAAGCTCTACCTCAAGCCCGGCGTCTTCAGGGACGTCACCGTGGCCGCCGAGGCCGGCGCCTCGGACCAGAAGCTGCTGTCGGCGGTGAAGCCGCTGCTGCCCAAGGACGCCTCCGCCCAGACCGGCGCCGAGCTCGCCGACGAGCAGGCCGAGCAGATCGAGAGCGGCCTCGGGGCCCTCAACGGGATGCTGCTCGCCTTCGCCGGCATCGCCCTCTTCGTCGGCATCTTCCTGATCGCCAACACCTTCACCATGCTGGTGGCGCAGCGCACCAAGGAACTGGCCCTGATGCGGGCCGTCGGCGCCTCCCGCAGCCAGGTGAAGCGTTCCGTCCTGCTCGAAGCGGCCGTGGTCGGCGCGATCGCCTCGGTGATCGGCTTCGTACTGGGTCTCGGCCTCGCCATCGGTCTGCGCTCCGCGATGAGCCTGCTCGGCGGGAAGATCCCGGCCGGCCCGCTGGTCGTCTCCCCGACCGCGGTCGCCGCGGCCTTCACGGTCGGCATCGTGATCACCGTGCTCGCCGCCTGGCTGCCCGCCCGCCGGGCCGCGAAGATCGCGCCGGTGGCGGCGATGAGCAGTGTGCACGCGGTGGCCACCACCAAGTCCCTGGTCGTACGGAACTCGATCGGCGGCGTGCTCGGCCTGATCGGCGCGGCGGCCATCGTCGCGGGGGCCTCCTCGGGCGGCACGAACGGCCGCTACACCGTCGCGGCCGGCGCCTTCTTCGCCCTGATCGCCGTCATCGTGCTCATCCCGCTGCTGTCGCGGCCGGTGATCGCGCTGGTGCGACCGCTGCTGATGAAGCTGTTCGGCGTCTCCGGGAAGCTGGCCGCGCAGAACTCCGTCCGTAACCCCCGGCGTACCGGAGCCACGGCCTCCGCGCTGGCGATCGGGCTGACCCTCGTCACCGGGATCTCGGTGCTCGGCGTCACGCTCGGCCAGGCGGTCGACCGGATGACGACGGACAACATCAAGGCCGACTACATGGTCTCGATGGCCAGCGGTGACCCGCTGGACCAGTCGGCGCTCAGCGCCCTGGAGAAGGCCGACGGGGTCACCGCGGTCTCCCCGCAGCAGGCCTCCTCGCTGTGGATCGGTGAGGACTACCACTCGGCCTCCGGAGTGACCCCCGGTGCTGTCGAGAAGCTCTTCTCGCTGAAGACGGTCTCCGGCTCGCTGGGCTCGCTGAACGACGGCGAGATCGCGGTCGGCAGCAAGACCGCGAAGTCGAACGGCTGGAAGACCGGCGACACCGTCGCGGTGAAGTTCGAGGACGAGAAGAAGGGCGAGCTGAAGATCGGCGCCCTCTACGAGGAGAACGAATTCCTCTCGCCGTTCCTGCTGCCGAAGGACATCGTCAACAAGCACACCCCGCTGGCGGACATCCGCGAGATCTGGCTCAAGATGGACGGCGGCGGCACCCAGGCCAATGAGCAGGCCCTGGTGGACGCGCTGGGTGACAACCCGGCGATGAGCATCATGGACCAGGACGACATCCGGGACATGTTCGGCGGCTTCGTCAACATCGCGCTGAACATCATGTACGGGCTGCTGGCGATGGCCCTGATCATCGCGGTGCTGGGTGTCATCAACACCCTGGCGATGTCGGTGTTCGAGCGTCAGCAGGAGATCGGCATGCTGCGGGCGATCGGTCTCGACCGGGGCCGGGTCAAGCGCATGATCCGTCTGGAGGCCGTGGTCATCTCGGTCTTCGGCGCGGTGATCGGCGTCGCGCTCGGTACGTTCCTGGGCTGGGCCATCGGCCGGACCCTGGCCTCCGAGATCCCCAACTACAGCCTGGTCATCCCGTGGGACCGCCTCGCGCTGTTCCTCGTGCTCGCCGGTCTGGTGGGCGTGCTGGCCTCGCTGTGGCCGGCCCGCAGCGCCGCCAAGCTGAACATGCTGACGGCGATCAAGACCGAGTAGCACCCGCCGGGGACCCCGGCGGAAGGGAGGGGCCGGTGACCGCGCGACGCGGTCACCGGCCCCTCCCCCTTTTCCGTCTCCGTACGGGCCGCCGGGCCGGCCGTTCCGTACGCGGGCCTCAGCGGCCTCGGCCCCCGGCCGCGGCCGTCCACTCACGGGAGCGCAACGGCATGCGGACGGCGCCGTCCTCCTCCGGCCGGACCACGAGGATCTGGTTGACGCCGATCTTGTTGTGCTCGAAGGAGAGCGCGGAGGCGGCCATGTAGAGCCGCCAGACCCTGGCCCGTCCGGGCGAGGTGGCCCGTACCGCCCGCTCCCAGTGCTCCTCCAGGTTGGCCACCCAGCGGCGCAGGGTGAGCGCGTAGTGCTCGCGGATGGCCTCGACGTCGCGGACCTCGAACCCGGCCTCCTCAAGGGTGACGGTCGTCCGGCCCACCGGGGCGAGTTCGCCGTCGGGGAAGACGTACGCGTCGATGAACTCGTCGATGCGGTAGGCGTCCTCGTCCTTCTCCGGGCGGCGGGCGATCTGGTGGTTGAGGAGCCGGCCGCCGGGCCGCAGGAGCGCGTAGAGGTCGTCGGCGTACTCGCGGTAGCGGACGGAGCCGACGTGCTCGGCCATCCCGATCGAGGAGATGGCGTCGTACGGACCGTCCCTGACGTCCCGGTAGTCCTGGACCCGGATCTCGATCCGGTCGGTCAGCCCCTCCCCCGCGATGCGCTTCCTGGCGTACGCGGCCTGTTCGGTGGAGAGGGTCACCCCGGTGACCCGGGCGCCGTACTCACGGGCCGCGTGGATGGCCATGGAGCCCCAGCCGCAGCCGACGTCCAGGAGACGGTCGCCCTCCTTCAGCGCGAGCTTGCGGCAGACCAGGTCGAGCTTGTCGCGCTGGGCCTCCTCCAGGGTGCTGCCCTCGTCCCAGTAGGCGCAGGAGTAGACCATGGACGGGCCGAGGACCAGTTCGTAGAAGTCGTTGCCGACGTCGTAGTGGTGGCTGATGGCCCTCTTGTCGCGCCGCTTGGTGTGTATGGCACCGGTACGGCGGCGGACCTCCTCGGCGGGCGGGGCCGGCGGGGGCCAGGGGCCGGCCAGTTCGACGAGCCCGCGGGCGAACGACCGGACCTTCGGGTCGCGGACCGGGTGCAGGGAGGCCTTGGCGTCCACGTCGCGCTCCCACAGCAGGGCGGCGAGGTGGTCCAGGGCCTCGTACAGGTTGCCGTCGACATCGATCTCACCGGCCACCCAGGCGCGGGCCAGACCCAGCTCGCCCGGCTTCCACAGGAGCCTGCGCAGAGCCCGGCGGTGCCGGATCACCAGGGCGGGGGCACCCGGCGGGCCGGATTCGCTGCCGTCCCAGGCCCGGATGCGGACCGGTAGGGGTTCTCCCAGCAACTCTTCGGCGAGAGCGGTCAGCCGCGATGCGGCGTCTGCCATGGCGCACACCTCCGTGGTGGTGTTTCCCAAACATGCCAAAATTCGCATAACCATGCCCTTGACCCCCTCACGACACCTCGGTGCCGCGACGAGATACACCTGCGTCAACTGTCTCCGGAGCGCGGGCCATCCCGCTACAGGGCAACGGATCGGCAAAGCGCGTGTACGCAGCACGCATATACACGTGTCAGGACCGTCACCGGCCCAGGCCCCGGGACGGCGTCCGGACATGCCGAAGGGGCCGTCCGCACCACGGATGGCGGACGGCCCCTTCGGGCATCGTGCGAGAGGGTCCGGCGGACCGGAACCGGTGGAGCCGGTGCCGCGCCCGGCGGTGTCCGCCCGCTACGGGGCGGAACCTGCCGGGAAGGGCACTAGGAGGCCTTGGCCTTCTCGCCCTCGGCCTTGGCGGCGGCCGGGGCCGGAGCCGGCTTGGCCGCCTCGTAGAACTCCTCGCGCGGCGTCTCCATCGCACCGAGGGAGACGACCTCGCGCTTGAGGAACATCGCCAGGGTCCAGTCGGCGAAGATCCGGATCTTCCGGTTCCAGGTCGGCATCGCCATGCCGTGGTAGCCGCGGTGCATGTACCAGGCGAGACGGCCCTTGAGCTTGATCTTCACCTTGCCCATGACGATCATCGCGACGCCCTTGTGCAGGCCGAGACCGGCGACCGCACCCTTGTTGGCGTGGCTGTACTCCTTCTGCGGGAAGCCCCGCATGCCGGAGATGACGTTGTCGCCGAGGACCTTGGCCTGACGCAGCGCGTGCTGGGCGTTGGGCGGGCACCAGGCGTTCGGGTTGCCGGCCTTGCGGCCGACCAGGTCCGGAACCTGTGCGTTGTCGCCGGCGGCCCAGATGTAGTCGGTGCCCTGCACCTGGAGCTTCTCGGAGGTGTCCACGTGGCCGCGCGGGCCGAGCGGCAGACCGAAGCGGGCCAGCGCCGGGTTCGGCTTCACACCGGCCGTCCACACGATGGTGCTGGAGTCGACCTCAAGGCCGTTCTTCAGCACGACACGGCCGTCCACGCAGGAGTCCATGGAGGTGGAGAGGTAGATCTCCACACCGCGGCTCTCCAGGTGCTCCTTGCCGTAGGCGCCCAGCTTCGGGCCGACCTCGGGAAGGATCTTGTCCGCGGCGTCGACGAGGATGAAGCGCATGTCCTCGCGCTTCACGTTCGTGTAGTACTTCGCCGCGTCGCGGGCCATGTCCTCGACCTCGCCGATGGTCTCCGCACCGGCGAAACCGCCGCCCACGAAGACGAACGTCAGCGCCTTGCGGCGGACGTCCTCATCGGTCGTGGAGTCGGCCTTGTCCAGCTGCTCCAGGACGTGGTTGCGCAGGCCGATGGACTCCTCGATGCCCTTCATTCCGATGCCCTGCTCGGCGAGGCCGGGGATCGGGAAGGTACGGGAGACCGCGCCCATCGCGATGACCAGGTAGTCGAATGGCAGCTCGTAGGCCTCGCCGACGAGCGGCGCGACCGTGGCGACCTTGCGGTCCTGGTCAATGGTCGTGACGCGACCGGTGAGAACCTCGGCCTTGGGCAGCACGCGTCGCAGCGGGACGACGACATGCCGAGGCGAGATGCTGCCGGCAGCAGCTTCGGGGAGGAAGGGCTGGTACGTCATGTACGAGCGCGGGTCGACGACCGTGACGGTCGCCTCTCCGTAGCGCATCTTCTTGAGAATGCGTCGAGCTGCGTACAGGCCTACGTACCCACCGCCTACAACGAGGATCCTGGGACGCTCCGTGGTGCTCATGCCATCGAGTATCCACCCCCCTCACAGGGGGGGCTCGTGAGCCCCTTCACAAGGTTCGGAGTCACCTCTGCTACACTTCGCCGCCCGCGTGACCGAGGTCATGGCTTCACAGGGGAACCACACGTCGGCGGCGAACGTTGTTCACCGCTTGTGAGCTGGCCCTTGACCGTCCGCACAGGGGTAACCAGGGCCCTGATTCATCCGCGCGCAACACCCCCGGAACATGCCCGCACACCCACCGCGGGGCACCGCGGACCACCTGCACGGCCCCTTGGGCGCCGAACTGCGTCCAACAGGGCCGAATTCCTTGTGAAGAAGTTCACGAACTTGGTCGCGGCGCACCCCCGAAGGGGTCCCCGGAAGGGCTTCCGGGGACCCCTTCGCGGCTCAAAGGTGCAGACGGGAATGCGTATGAGCAGACCGCGCGGGAGGGCGTGAGCAGGTGTACGGGGCGGGCGCCGGGCTCAGCGGCCGGACGCGGCCGACCACGCGATGCCGTCCAGGATGTCGTGCTCGCTGACGACGACCTCCCGGGCGCCGGTCCGCTTCATCACGGCGAGCAGGACGAGCGCTCCGGCGGTGATCACATCGACCCGGCCCGGGTGCATCGCGGGAATCGCGGCGCGCTCCTCGTGCGTCGAGGCGAGCAGGCGTCCGGTGATCTCCTCGACCCGCTCGAACGGGATCCGGGAGTGGTGGATCGCGGCGGAGTCGTACTCCGTGAGCCCCAGGGCGATCGCCGCCACCGTGGTGACCGTGCCGGCCAGGCCGACGAGCGTGGCGGCCCCGCCGAGCGGCACGGTCTCCTCCGCGAGGTCCAGGGCCGCGCCGATGTCCGCGCGGATCGCGGCGATCCGGCCGAGCGTGGGCGGGTCGACGACGGCGCCCTCGTGCACGAGGTGGCGCTCCGTCATCCGGACGCAGCCGATGTCCACGGAACGGGCCGCGCGGACCTCGTCGTCCCCGAGGACGAACTCCGTGGAGCCGCCGCCGATGTCCACCACGAGATAGGGCTTGGCGAAGTGGTCGCCGCCGACCAGTTCCTTCGTGGCGCCGGTGAAGGAGAGCTCCGCCTCCTGGTCCCCGCTGATCACCTCCGGCTCGACGCCCAGGATGTCCAGGACACCGGTGACGAACTCGTCGCTGTTCTCGGCGTCGCGCGAGGCGGAGGTGGCGACGAAGCGGACGCGTTCGGCGCCGAGCTCCTTGATCACCGCCGCGTACTCGCGGCAGGCCGCGAAGGTGCGTTCCAGCGCGTCCGGGGCGAGCCTGCCGGTCCGGTCGACGCCCTGGCCGAGGCGGACGATCTGCATCCGCCGGTCGAGCTCGACGATCTCGCCGGTGGCGGGGTCCGCGTCGGCGACGAGCAGACGGATGGAGTTCGTACCGCAGTCGACGGCGGCGACCCGGGTCACCGGCCCGTCCCCCCGTCGGCGCCGTCCGCCCCGGACGCCTCGCACGGTGTGACGCACGCGCCCTTCGCCCACCACTCGGGCAGCATCGCGATCGCCTCGTCGCCCAGCGGGTTCACCCCGGGGCCCGCGGCCAGCGAGTGGCCGACCAGGACGTGCAGGCACTTCACCCGGTCCGGCATGCCGCCCGCGCTGGGGAAGCCCTCCAGGACCTCGATGGCGTCACGGCGGGCGATGTAGTCCTCGTGCGCCCGGCGGTAGGCCGCCGCCAGCTCGGGGTCCGACCCGAGACGCTCGGTCATCTCCTTCATGACCCCGTTGGCCTCCAGCGTCCCGATCGCCGACGCCGCACGCGGACAGGTGAGGTAGTACGTCGTCGGGAACGGCGTGCCGTCCTCCAGACGGGGCTGCGTCTCGACCACGTCCGGATTGCCGCACGGGCACCGGTGCGCGATGGCCCGCAGACCGCGCGGCGGGCGGCCGAGCTGCTGCTCGAACGCGGCGATGTCCGCGTCGGTGGGCTTGGTGGACTCGGTCTGCGGAGGGGGCGTTTCCATGCCTGCCTTGGTTCTGCTCGAAGGTTCTGCTCGACAAGACGCTGCTTGAAGGCTCTGCTCGACGGTGCTGCTCAGGGGTGCGGGTCAGTCGCGGTCGGCGCTGTCCACGCCGTCCCAGAGGTTCGAGTGCCAGGGGCGGTCCGCCGCTCCCGGCTCTCCGCGGCGGTCCTCGGCCGCGTCGGGGTCGGCCACGGTGTAGCCGGTCTCCCCGGGGAGTACGTAATGGAGGTGTTCCCGGGCCAGCCGCATGATGTACGCGTCGTCCTGGAGCCGCGCCTTCTCGTCGCGCAGCTCCTCGGTGCGCCGGCCGGCCTCCTGGGAGAGCCGCTCCTGGTCGGCGATGTCGTCGCGCTGGGAGACGTACTGCCGCATGGGGTACGCGAGCGCGACGACCAGGGAACAGACGACCAGGGCCAGGAAGGCGGCCCGGCCGGTGAGCCGGGAGCGGCGGGCCTGCCGGCGGTTCTGGGAACGGTAGACGCGGGCCGCGGTCTGCTCGCCGAGCAGTCGCAGCCTGGTCGCGGTGGAGAACCGGTCGCGGTCCTTCCCGGCCATGTCTCCCGCCTCCCCATTACGCACGTCCGTCCCCGCACACGGTACGGGACCGAGTGCGGGGACGGACGGAGGCTGGTGCACCGAACCACCGAAGGGCCGGTGACCGGCCCCCGGGTGCCGGGATGTCAGCCCTTGAAGCGCGGGAACGCCGAGCGGCCCGCGTACACCGCGGCGTCGTCGAGGATCTCCTCGATGCGCAGCAGCTGGTTGTACTTGGCGACACGGTCCGAGCGGGCCGGGGCGCCGGTCTTGATCTGGCCGCAGTTCACGGCGACGGCGAGGTCGGCGATGGTGACGTCCTCGGTCTCACCGGAACGGTGCGACATCATGCACTTGAAGCCGTTGCGCTGGGCCAGCTCGACGGCGTCCAGGGTCTCGGTCAGCGAACCGATCTGGTTGACCTTGACGAGCAGGGCGTTGGCGGAGCCCTCCTCGATGCCGCGGGCCAGACGCTCCGGGTTGGTGACGAAGAGGTCGTCGCCGACGATCTGCACCTTGGCGCCGAGCTTGTCGGTGATGACCTTCCAGCCGGCCCAGTCGTCCTCGTACAGCGGGTCCTCGATGGAGACCAGCGGGTACGCGGAGACGAGCTCCTCGTAGTACTCGGTCATCTCGGCGGCCGAGCGGGACTTGCCCTCGAACTCGTAGCTGCCGTCCTTGTAGAACTCGGACGCGGCGACGTCGAGCGCGAGCGCGATGTCGCGGCCGGGGACGTAACCGGCCTCCTTGATGGCCTCGACGATGAGGTCCAGGGCGGCGCGGTTGGACTCCAGGTTCGGGGCGAAGCCGCCCTCGTCGCCGAGTCCGGTGGACAGGCCCTTGGTCTTCAGGACCTTCTTCAGGGTGTGGTAGACCTCCGCGCCCCAGCGCAGGGCCTCGGAGAAGGACTCCGCGCCGATCGGGGCGATCATGAACTCCTGGATGTCCACGTTGGAGTCGGCGTGCGAGCCGCCGTTCAGGATGTTCATCATCGGAACGGGCAGCAGGTGCGCGTTCGGGCCGCCGAGGTAGCGGAAGAGCGGCAGGTCGGACGCCTCGGACGCGGCGTGGGCGACGGCCAGCGAGACACCGAGGATGGCGTTGGCGCCGAGCGAGGCCTTGTTCTCGGTCGCGTCCAGGTCGAACATCGCCTGGTCGATGAGGCGCTGCTCGGTGGCGTCGTAACCGACGAGCTCCGGGCCGATCTGCTCGATGACGGCGAGGACGGCCTTCTCGACGCCCTTGCCCTGGTAGCGGTTGGGGTCACCGTCGCGAAGCTCAATGGCCTCGAACGCACCGGTGGAGGCGCCGGACGGAACAGCAGCACGTCCCGTGCTGCCGTCGTCGAGGCCAACCTCGACCTCGACCGTGGGGTTGCCCCGGGAGTCGAGGATTTCCCTGGCTACGACGACGTCGATGGACGGCACGAGGCATCTCCTTCTGGGATATGACGCTGGTTGTGCAGGGTCACTGTGGCCTTGCGACACGAGCCTAACCGGCTCGGCCCCGTCGGGCGGCCGACCGCCCGTCTCCTGGGACGAAAAAGGACCCAAGGGCCCGCATAACGGGAGAAAGGTCAAGAAATTTACTGACCGGTAACTACAGAAGTTGAACGCACGGAGCCGGCCGCACAGTCAAAACACCCCGGCCCGGCGCGCACGGGGGTGAGCGCGCCGGGCCGGGGGCGGAGCCGAGGGAGATGCCGCCGGACGTCCCCCTCGGGAGGGAGGAGAAGCCGTGAGCCGCTCCGGCCGGAGCGGGGGCGCTCCGGGCCGGGCGGGACTACTTCAGGTGGAGCTGCTGGCCCGGGAAGATCAGGTCGGCGTCCTGGATGATGTCGCCGTTGAGCTTGAAGACCTTCTGCCAGCCGCCCTTGACGCCTTCCTTCTCAGCGATCTTGCTGAGGGTGTCGCCGGACTTCACCTTGTACTCGCCGTCGCCCTTCTGGACCTTCTGACCGGTCGGGGTCGTCACGGTCTTGGCGGACTCGGCCTTGGGCGCGGCCGGGGCGGTGCGCTGCTCGCCGCGGGAGGCGGGCTGCTCGGCCTGGCGCTCCTGCTGCTTCGGCTGGGCCTGCTGCTTCGGCTGCGCCTGCTCCTGCTCGGCCTGGCCGGAGCCGGTGTCGACACCCGGGTCCACACCGTCGTTGGTCAGCCCGCCGGCACCGGCGCAGGCCCAGGCACCGGGGCCCTGCATGTCGAGGAGCTTCTCGGCGGTGGCGATCTGCTGGGCCTTGGTGGCCAGGTCGGCACGGGCGGCGTACTGCGTACCGCCGGCGGCCGCCCAGCTGGACTGCGAGAACTGCAGACCGCCGTAGTAGCCGTTGCCGGTGTTGATGGACCAGTTGCCACCGGACTCGCACTGGGCGACGGCGTCCCAGGTGGAGACGGAGGCGGCGGAGGCGCCGGTCGCGCCCATCAGCGGGACGGCGACGGCGGCACCGGCGACACCGGCGAGCGTGGCGACACGGACGGCCTTGGACGGGCGGCGGTGCTTGCCCTTGCTGTTACGCAGCATGGAACTTCTCCTCACCGACGCCTACGAGGTGAGCTGTCGGGTTCGGGCCAAGTGAGTTGCCCGGCCGCGTGTCCTAGCACGCGACTCCACCCCAAGCCGGTCCTGATCGCTCTCGTACGGGACGAGTCGACCGGGCCCGGCGCTTACCTGGGTCCCCCGCTCCTGCCTACGGCGCTTTACGCGTCTGTTCCCTTCGACCGACGGCAGGATTCGGCGTGACGGTCGACGGGGCCCGCGGTGCGAGCGGTTCCGACCGTAAACACAGGCAACCCCCACATTCAAAGATGGACATACCGGCCAATCAGGCCTTACTTGCCATCAGCGGGGGAACGTTTCCGCAGGTCGGGGGCGATGTGGGCGGACCCGGCGGACCAGACACGCCAGTTGAAGCAAAGAGACCCATGTCTCACTTACGCATAAGTGGACATAGGCCTCTGAACTGCCCCGGATTTCGGGGCGTTTTCCCGAATTGGATCAGTTGGCGGTGGCGCCTTCGACATCGCCGGAGGGGGCCGTTCCCGGGCCCAGGTCAAGGCTCTGGCCGGGCAGGATCAGGTCCGGGTCCACGCCGACGGCATCCTTGTTCGCCTCGTACAGCGCGGTCCATCCGCCGGGGAGTTTCTGTGCGTCAGCAATCGCCCAGAGACTGTCGCCCGGCCGGACGGTGTAGTCGCCGCCGACGGGTGCCGTACCGCCCTCGCGCGCCTCGCCCTCGCCGCGCGAGGCATGCCGGCCGGACTCGCGCCCGCCGTCCCGGTCCGCGGCCCGGCTCTCCTCGGGGGCCGGCGTACCGCGGTGCTTGCCGCCGGTGCCGTCCGCGCCCTTCGGGGCGTCAGGTGCCGCGGAGCCCCCGGGTGCGGACGCCTTCGGGGAAGCGCTCGCGGGCGGCGCGGAAGGGCTCGACGAGGGGTCGGCCGCCTCGCCGGAGGCGTCGTTCCCGGCCGGCGCGCCATTGCCGCCGGCTTCGTCCGCCGTCCCGTCCGTCCCGCCGTCCGACGCTCCGTCCGCCGGCGCCGCGTCCGAAGGGCCGGCGGAGGGGGCGGCCCCGGGGTCGACGCCCGGCAGCGAGCTGTCCGTCGCGAGTCCGGAGATCACCGCGCAACTGGGCCAGGCCTTCGGGCCCCGGTCGCCCAGGACCTTCTCCGCCACGGCGATCTGCTGCGAGCGGCTGGCGAGGTCGGCCCGGGGCGCGAACGCCGTGCCGCCGTACGCGGACCAGGTGTCCTGCGAGAACTGGAGCCCGCCGTAGAAGCCGTTGCCGAGGTCGGCGCTCCACATGCCGCCGCTCTCGCACTCCGCGACCCGGTCCCAGGTCGAGGCCTCGGCGGCGTGCGCACCGGCCGCGCCGAGCAGCGGGATCGCGATGGCCGATCCCGTCACGCCCGCGGCGACGACGATGGCGGGTGCCTGGCGAGGGCGGCGGTGTCTGCCGTTCGCGGAGCCCATGGGATTTGCCTTCCGTGCGACTGACTGGTGGGTACTGAGGTGACCGGCGAATCACGTGACGCCCCGTTCGAGGCGTTGAACGGTGAACCTAGCGGGACTCGAACGTGTGTCACAAGTCGATGCAGCGCAGATCACGTGAAAGTCACAGAGTTGACGCAGCGTCACTTCCGTCGCGCCGCCGCCCCGGCTCGAACTCCACCGGCAGCGTGCGCAGTCCACGCATGATGAGACCTCCACGCCACCGCAAATCGGTCGGTTCTCCCGCAAGTCGCAGCTCCGGAAGGCGTCTCAGCAGCGTCGCGATCGCGGCCTGCCCCTCCAGCCGGGCGAGCGGTGCTCCCAGGCAGTAGTGGATGCCGTGCCCATAACCGAGGTGCTGATTGTCACGCCGTGCGAGGTCGAGCGTGTCCGGGTCCTCGAACCGTTCCGGGTCCCGGTCGGCCGCGGCGAGCACGACGAGCACGGGTTCGCCCGCGGCGATGTCCTGCCCCCCGAGCGTCAGCGCCCCGGTCGCGAAGCGCCAGGTGGCCAGCTCCACCGGCCCGTCGTACCGCAGCAGTTCCTCGACGCCCGTGGCCAGCAGCTCCGTGTCCCCCGCGTCGAGCGCGCGATCGAGGAGCGCCCGCTGTTCCGGGTGGCGCAGCAGGGCGTACGTGCCGTTCCCGATGAGGTTGACCGTGGTCTCGAATCCGGCGAAGAGAAGGATGAAGGCCATCGCGGCGGCCTCGTTCTCGGTGAGGTGCTCTCCGTGGTCGCTCGCCCGGATCAGTCCCGAGATCAGGTCGTCGTCCTCGCCCCCGGCCCCCAGGCCCTCCCGCTTCCGGTGGATCAGTTCCGCGAGATAGCCGCGCATCTTCTTGACCGACCGGGCCACCCCGCCGCGCGGCCCGCCGCCGTGGCGGATCATCATGCCCGCCCAGTCCCGGAAGTCGTCCTGGTCCTCACGCGGAACGCCCAGCAGATCGCAGATGGCGTAGATGGGGAGCGGGAAGGCGAAGTCATGGATGAGGTCGGCCTTCCCCTCCTCGATGAAGTTGTCGATGAGGCGGTCCGTCAGCTCCTGCACGCGCGGCGCGAACTCCGCGACCCGGCGCGGAGTGAACGCCTTGGAGACGAGCCGGCGCAGCCGGGTGTGGTCCGGCGGGTCGATGTTCAGCAGATGCGTCATCAGCTCCGCCTTGCGCTCCCCCGGGATGCCCGTCTTCCCCTTGGCGTGCGCCGGCTCGGCGTGGTGCGCCGGGTTCTTGGAGAGCCGGGAGTCGGCGAGAGCCTGCTTGGCGTCCGCGTACCGCGTCACGAGCCAGGCCTCGACCCCGCTGGGCAGCGTCGTGCGGTGCACGGGGCTGTGCTCGCGGAGCCATGCGTAGGCGGGGTACGGGTCGGTGGCGAACTCCCAGGTGAAGAGTTCGGGGGCGGGCGGCGCGGGCGCGGGGGCGGCGTCTCCGGAGGCGTCGGAGGCGTCGGGGGCGTACGGGCAGACGGGGGCGGGCGCGGAGGCGTCGGCGGGGGGCTCGGCTGCGTCGGAGTGCGCGGGGGCGTCGGCGGGGGGCTCAGGGGCGTCGGAGTGCGCGGGCGCGGGGGCGTCGGCGGGGGGCTCGGCGGGGCTGGCGTTCACCCCTCGACGTTATCCGGCCCCTCCTCACGGGCCGCCCGCAGATCGGCGAGCGCCTGCTCGGCACAGTGGTGTCCGGCCTCGACGGCCTTGCCGAACCACTCCTCGGCCTCGGCCTCGTTGCCCTCGTCCTCCAGCATCACCGCGAGCGCGTAGGCCGCGTTGTAGTCGTCCATCCCATGGCTCAGCTCGAACCAGTGCCGCGCCTCCTCCGTCTTTCCCCGGCCCTGCAGCAGATGGCCGACGTTGCAGGCCGCACTGGAGTTCCCGGCCTCCGCGGCCTGCCGGTAGAGGCGTTCCGCCTCCTCCTTGGCGCCCGCCTCGTCACGGATCAGCGCCAGATTGTTCATCGCCCTGGCGTCGCCCTGCGCGACGGCCTTCCCGTACCACTTCTCCGCCTCCTCCGGCTGCTCCCAGTCGTGGAGCAGCGAGCCGACCTGCCACGCGACATTGGCCTCCTGCCCGCACGCGGCCGCCTTCAGGTACCACTGCATGGCGGAACCCGTGTGCCCCTGCCCCCGGTGGAGGTCGCCCAGCCGCTGTGCCGCCGGGCCGTCGCCCGCCTCCGCGGCCTCGGTCAGCCAGAACTCCGCGCGTTCGGCCAGTACGGAGCCGAGCTCACGCTGTGCCTCCGTGTCGCCCGCCTCCGCCGCGGCCTCCAAATACGGGATCGCCTCCACCGCCTCGTCCCGGGCGGCCAGCGCCTTCCCCACCAGGGCGGCGGCCTCGGTGCTGCCCGCGTCCGCCGCGTCGCGGAACCAGCGCTCCGAGGCGGCCTCGTCGCCGTACTCCCGGTCGATCCGGCCGAGCACCATCAGGATGTCCGGATCACCGTCCGCGTCCGGCTCCAGCGCCGCGTGGGCCCGCCGGTGGATGTCGTCGCGGAGCATGCTGACACCGCGCACCACTTCCAGGGCGAGCGGCCACATCTCCAGGGGCACCGGGGAGTCGAAGCCCGGTGCCTGGTCGTGCGCGTCCGCCACCAGGGAGTGGTAGACCCGCCAGGTGTTCCTGCCCCGGCCCGCCACGAGCATTCCGGTCACCCCGTGCCGGACGCCGGACGCCCAGGCGAGGGCGTCCACGAGGCTCTCCCGCTCGGCCCTGACGTACTCCGCCCCGTACAACCGGTGCGCCCTGCGCAGCACGTCCAGCGCGAGATCGTCGCCGGCCCCGCAGCGGGCCAGGTCGATCGCGGCGCGCACCAGCAGATGTCCGCGCGGATGGGCGTTGGCGCGGCGGGCGCGACGCCATTCGTCCGCGAGCTCGGGGCCGATGGCCAGGTACTCGGTGACGCCCCGGTCGTTGCCCGCGTAGTACGCGCCCACCAGCCGGCGGTCGGACATGTTCTCGACCAGCCTCGACATCTCGTCCAGGCTCCATTCGCGGCTCAGCTCGACCGGTTCCACGCCGATCAGCACCCGGGCACTCGCGGGGGTGCCGAAGCGGTGTGTGTCGTACGCCTCGTCGCCCATCGTGGCGATCACCGGTGTGCCCCGCGCGACGAGGTCGGCGAGCACCGCCGCGCTCAGGCCGTTCTCGCCGAGGTGGCCCTCCAGGTCGTCGAGCCACAGGACGGCGTTCTCGCCGTGCCGCTCGCGCAGGACGGCGGGCAGGCCCCGCAGGTCCGTTCCGTGCGGGGGCGCGTAGATCCGCGTCGTGCCGGAGAGATTGCTGAACAGCGCCGCCCAGGCCGTCCTGGTCTTCCCCGACAGCGGCTCCCCGGTCACCAGGACCAGCCCGCCGGACCGGGCCGCCTCCCGGACCAGCGCGCCCAGCCGCGTGTCGCAGTCCCGTCCCGTATATACGGGCAGGACGGGCTCCTCGGGGAGCCTGCGGCTGCGCCGCACGCCGAGGGCGACCGGGTCGGCCCGGCCGAGCTGCTGCCACTCGGTGACCGGGGGCGTGGCGTGGTACGCGTGCGGTCCGAAGTAGTTGTTGTTCTGTACGCCATTGCCCTGGACGGGGCCGGTGAACGCGCCGTCCCGGAAGTCGGAGCGGTGGCCGCCGGAGGGGGTGCTGTCGCCGGTGGCGCGCACCTGGTGGATCGCCCCGGTCGCGACCGCCGGGCCGTCGGACGTGCCGTCCGGCGAGGAGCGGCGTACGGCGTCCTCGCGGAGGGGGACCGCGTCGTCGGGTCCCGCCGGGAAGGCGAGCAGCGTCTCCCTCAGCACGGACAGGGCCGAGGGGAACCTGCGGTTCAGGTCCAGGACCTCTCGGAACACCATGGACCAGGCCGTCCCGACCGAGTCCGGGTCACCGTCCAGCAGCACGTTCTTGATCCTGCCGAGCCTGACCACGAAGTTGCCCAGGACGTTCCCCGGGACACGCTTGGCGTCCGAGCGGAACCGCTTCCACTCCCCGCCCGCCATCACCCGCATCAAGTCATCGGCCAGCGATTCCAATTCCGCGCTCACGCCCTGTCCCCCACACCTCGAACGGCCCTGGCACCACCGTACTAACGGGTGTTGCGCTCCGCCGCCACGATCGCGTCGCGGTAGGCACGGGCGGCGGCGCGCAGGGCGGCCTCCGGGTCGATGCCGTCGCGTTCGGCGCGTACGGCGAGGGCGAGCAGTTCGTATCCGATGGAGCCGCCGGTGGAGCCGCCGGTGGAATCACCCGTGGTGTCGCCCGTGGACTCAGCCGTGGATTCGCCCGTGGGCAGGGCGACTTCGAGCCCGGCGGTACGGACCCGGCTGCCGAGCTTGGCCGCGAGGGCCAGACCGGGCTGGCCGAGAGGGACGCCGTCGGTGACCGATTCGCGCTGCTTCTCGATCGCCTTGGTCCGCAGCCAGTGCGCGCGGACGTCCTCCGGGGTCTCGGCACTCTCGTCGCCGAAGACGTGCGGATGGCGGTGGATCAGCTTCTCCACGAGACCGGCCGCGACATCGTCGACGGCGAACGGGTCCTCGGGGTCCTCCTCGGCGATCCGCGCGTGGAAGACGACCTGGAGCAGGACGTCCCCGAGCTCCTCGCGCAGTTCGTCGCGGTCACCGTCCTCGATCGCCTCGACCAGTTCGTACGCCTCCTCGATGGCGTACTTGGCGAGGCCCTCGTGCGTCTTGCGCGAGGTCCACGGGCAGGCGCGCCTGATCCGGTCCATCACCTCGACCACGTCCAGGAGCCTGGCGCCCGGCAGGTCGTACGAACCGGGCAGCAGCTCCAGATCGGGCATCGCCACCCGGCCCGAGCCGCCGAGACGGGCCAGTCCGTCGGTGAGCGGCCGGTTGCCCTCGCCGCCGACCAGCACCACCACGCTCCGGCCGCCCGCGCAGTCGGCGACGAGCTCCTCGGCGGTCGGGGCGGCGTGCTCGGCCGTGACACCGGCCTCGCGCAGATAGGGCAGCTGCGGGTGGTCCCGCTCGGCGCAGAGCACGCGGTCGGCGGCGTGCAGCGTCTGCCACGCGGGCCAGGACAGCAGTCCGGGGGCGACCCGGTGGCTGGCGGTGAGCAGGACGATGCGGCCGGGGCCGCCGGGGGCTTCAGCGTTCACCCCTCGAACCTACCCCGGCCCCGCGACAGGCCCCGTGACGACCGCGAACGCCCGGGGCGGCTCAGGCGCCGGCCTGCGGGTCGGGCGCCTCGGCCTTGGTGACCTGGGTGATCCAGGACGCCTTGTAGTCGCCGAGCTGGAGCTTTTGGTCGTCCCAGGCGCCGAAGCGCGGGTTGACGTCGATGTCCAGGGCCTCCGACGCCCTGGTGAGGGCCTCGCCCACGACCTGCTGCCCGGCGGGGGAACCGAGGTCGGCTCCGAGGGCCTCGGCCAGCTTCGGCAGCTGGACGTCCCGGCGCATGTCGCCGTCGATCTGGTCCGGGGCCACCCAGCGCTGCTGGAGCATCATCGCCTTCAGCTGCTCCTCGCCCCCGGACTGGGCGGCGCTCGCGAGGCGTGCCTCCTGGATCTCCTTGCGGCTGACGCTCACCCCGGCGTCCTCGGCGGCGCGGTCCAGGATCTGGCCGAAGATCAGGCTGTGCAGCTTGGCCCGGCCCAGCTGTCCGGACCTGTTCACCAGCTGGGCCGCCTGCGGCGAGCTCCGCTGGGCGCTGCGGACGTCAGCGGCCTGCGCCTGGACCGTCGACACCTCGATCCGGTCCCCGCCGACGACGGCGGCGGCGCCGGGATGGGCCTGACTGCCGCAGGCGGAGAGAAGCGGTGCCGCGACGAGCAGTGCGGCGGAGACGGAGAGCGCGGTGCGACGGCGGTGCAAAGGAGCCTCCCGGGGAGAGTTTGTGCATCAGTGCACAAAGCCTTGCGGTGATCGATGTTAGGCAGTGGATGTGGTTCGGGCCACCGATTCGACCAACGATTCGGGAGGAGTTGGGGATGTGGGGCCGGTACGGGGCCGATCAGGGCATCCGTTCGACCGCGGGCCCCGGCCGCCGGTCCGGCCGCAGCATGATCGCGCGGGAGACGACGAACGTGATCGGGATGGCGGCCGCGGCGGCGACCAGCGGGGCGTAGCGGCTGCTGAACCCGGCCAGGCCGACCAGGACGTACACACCGCCGGTCGTGATGAGGAAGTTGGCGGCGTTGGTGAGCGGGAAGAGCAGGAACTTCCGCCAGGTGGGACGGGTGCGGTAGGTGAAGCGGGAGTTGAGGAAGAAGGACCCGGTCATGGAGAGCGCGAAGGCGAGGACGTGCGCGGCGATGTACGGCAGCCGGGTCAGCAGCGCCAGGTAGCAGAGGTAGTAGGTGCCGGTGTTCACGACGCCGACCAGGGCGAATCTGATCAGCTGCCCGATGACCGGCATCCGTTGTGCGGCGCCTTTCAGCGGCACGGGTTCCACGGGTGTTCGGGGCTGATTCACCGGCGTAGGAGTTCCTGAGGGGTGTGCGGCTGCTGTGGCGTGCCGATATTGGACGCCTTCACCAGGAAGTGCGGGCGGCGCTTCACCTCGTAGTAAATACGCCCCACGTATTCGCCGACGACTCCCACCATCACCATCTGCACTCCGGCGAGTGCGGTGACCACGACGAGGAGCGTGACATAGCCGGGGGTGTCGACGCCCCGCACCATCGCGACGCCGACGATCCAGGTGGCGTACGCGAGCGCGACGGAGAGCAGCAGCAGGCCCAGGTAGAGCGCGGCGCGCAGTGGCTTGTTGTTGAAGGAGAGCAGCCCGTCGAGACCGTAGTTGAGGAGCTTTCCGAAGGTCCAGGCGGAACGGCCCTGCTCACGGACGGCGTTCTCGTAGCTGAACGTCGTCGTGCGGAAGCCGACCCAGGAGAACAGCCCCTTGGAGAAGCGGTTGTACTCGGTGAGTTCGAGTAAGGCGTCGACGGTGCGGCGGGACAGCAGCCTGAAGTCGCCCACGCCGTCGACGAGTTCCACGTCAACGAGGCGGTTGATCAGCCAGTAGTAGGCGCGGGCCGCGACCGTGCGGGTCACGCGGTCGCCCTTGCGGGTGCGGCGGGCGATCACCTGGTCGTGGCCGTCGGCGTGCTCCTCCAGCATGCGGCCGATGAGTTCCGGCGGGTGCTGGAGGTCGGCGTCCATGAGGACGAGGGCGTCGCCCTCGGCGTGCCGGAGGCCGGCGAGCATGGCCGCCTCCTTGCCGAAGTTGCGGCTGAAGGAGAGATAGCGGGCGCGCGGGTCCGCCGCGGCGAGCCCCTCCAGGATCTCCAGGGTCGCGTCCCCGCTCCCGTCGTCGACATAGACGAGTTGGAATTCATGCCCCAGCCGTGCCATTTCGTCCGTGACACGTGCGTGGAAGCGTTCGAGGATTCGCTCCTCGTTGAAACACGGCACCACTATCGAGATCAGCACGGAAGTACATCAACCCGCCCGGATGTCGGAACCCGATGCTCCACATGGCCAATGGGCGTCGATCGAATGAACTGGCCCAATTCGTCAGGGAGTTGATCGTTCGACGCTGGCATATTTCTCCGCATGCCGAACTCCCGCCCCCGCGCCTCGGCCTGCGCTCTCGCCGCGCTGGTCACCGTCGCCGCCGTGTGCGCGGGCGACGCCGCGGCCCGCAGCTTCCCCTTCGGACCGCGCACCCGCAGCGTCAATGACCTGGGCAACCAGTTCGTGCCGTTCCACACCCGGCTGTGGGACCTGCTGCACGGGCAGGCCGACGGCGGGGTGCTCCTCAACTGGCAGTCGGGGTTCGGGACGAGCTTCCTGCCGGACCTCGGCACCTATCTGACGAGCCCGTTCGCCCTGCTCGTCGGGGTCTTCCCGCGCGACCGCGTCGATCTGGCCCTCTACCTCGTGACCGTGCTGAAGATGGCCTCGGCCGCCGCCGCCATGGCGTTCCTGCTGCCGGCCCTGCGCGGCGGACGCTGGTGGGCGGCCGGGGCGCTGGGCGCCTCCTACGCCCTGTGCGGCTGGTCGGTCGCCGAGGCCTCGTACAACCCGATGTGGCTGGACGGTCTCGTCGCGCTGCCGCTGCTGTGCCTGGCCGCGGAGTGGGCGCGGACGGGACGGCACCGGGTGGCGGCGCCGCTGGTCGTGGCCGTGATGTGGACCGCCAACTTCTATACGGCCTATATGGCGACCCTCGGGGCGGCCTTGGTACTGGTGGTGCGGCTGGTGACCGAGTCACGGGACCGGCGCACGGCGGTACGGGGGCTGCTGCGGGCAGCCGGGACGGTGACCCTCGGGATCGGGCTCGCCGCGCCCGTCCTGCTTCCCGTCTACCTCGGCACGAAACACGCCTACCCCGGCTGGACGCGCCCCTTCGCCCCCGCGGCCTGGCCCGATGTCCTGGCCCGGCTGCTTCCCGCCACGTACGGCTTCTTCACCCCCGCGCTCTTCCTGGGCACCGGCACCCTGCTGCTGGCCTGCGCGCTCGCCTTCCAGCGGTCCGTGCCGCACCGCGAGCGGTGGGCCTGGACGGGACTGGTGGCGCTCGTGGCGCTGTCCTTGCAGTGGGGACCGACGCATCTCCTCTGGCACGCCTTCGCGACGCCGAACGGGAGCCCCTACCGGCAGACGTTCGTCCTGGCCGGGTTCCTCGTGATCGCCGCCTGGATCGCGGTGTCGTACGACTGGCCGGGGTGGCGCGCCCTGCTCGGCGGGGGCGCGGTCGTCGCGGCGGTCGCGGTGGCGGCCTCGTCGAGCGGTCTGGTCACCCGGTGGACGTATCCGCTGTTCGCCGCGGGACTGCTGGCGGCGGGGGCCGCCGTGACGCTGGTCCGGCGGGCCCAGGGGGGCGGGCGGGGGTGGTACGCCCTGCCGGCCGTGCTGCTGCTGGTCGGCGCACAGGCCGGGCAGGCCGCCGCCACGACCGCGTACGCCGACCAGCAGCGCCTCGTACGGCTCGACGACTACGCGCCCTGGGGCGCACGGCAGAGCGCGCAGGCCCGGACGGTGGACGGGGCCGACGGCTGGCCGCGCTACCGCACCGACCCGGGCCGCGAGCCGACCACCGCCAACGACCCGCTGGTGGTCGGCGGTCAGGGCGGCGCGTACTACAGCAGCCACACGCCGGACGTCCTGACCCGCACGATGCGGGCCCTCGGCGGTGGCTGGACATCACGGGGCCGCGCCGTCCAGAGCCTCGACAACCCGGTCACCGACGCGGTGTTCTCGGTCGGGGCGCGCCTGCGTACGCCCCCCGACCCGCATCAGCCGTGGAACCCGCGCGACGGCCGGCCCCCGACAGTGACCCGGGCTCAGGTGCCGCCCCTGGTGACCGTACGCGGACCGGTCTCCGGCCGTGCGCCGGCGTACGGCGCCTCCCCGTTCCGGAACCAGGAGCTGCTGCTCGGCACCACCGTCTACACGGTCCCGGCGACGGCGCTGCGGGACGCGGCGGGAGCCACGGGGACACCGGGGCCGGGGACCGCCGGTACGGCGGGGCGCGGCGGGGCGGGGGCCTACCGGGTGGAGCGCGGCGGTACGTACACCCTGAGCGCCCGCTGCCCGGCCGGAGGCGAGGTGTACCTGTGGGCGCCGGACCTGTTCGGGCGCGCCGCGCTGGCGGACACGCGAGGAGTGCGGCTCCAGGGGCAGTTGCCCGCGCGGAGCGCGGCGATGGAGCGGCTCGGCACACCGGCGGGACCGGCCGGGGGCGCGCCTTCGGGCCCGGTCGGCAGCGCGGCCGGACACCGGGCCGGTAGCGCGGCCGGGGGCGTTCCCGTGCGGGTCACCCTGCGGCCCGAGCGGGACGGGACCGTGCCGCACTCCGCCATCGGCTGCCTGGACCGCACCCGGCTGGCCACGGCCGTGACCGCCCTGACGCGCACCGGGGCGACCTCCGTCCATGTCGACGGCGACGGCGTACGGGCCGAACTCCCGCCCGGCACCGCGGGAACCGCCGTGCTGGCCGCGCCCCGGATCGCCGGGTGGCGCTGCGACGGCCGGCCGGCCGGTGCCCACCTGGGGCTGGTCGCCGCGCCCGTACCCGCCGGTGCCACGTCGGTCAGCTGCACGTTCCGGCCGCCGGGGCTGCGCGCGGGGGGCGCCGCGGGGGCGGTCGCACTGCTCGTGCTGCTGGCGACGGCGGCAGCGGGGCGGCCGGGTGCGCGCCGGGCGGCGGCCCGGCTGCGCGGTCGCTCCTGAGCCACCGGGGCCGGGGTTCCGGAGCAGGAGCGGGAACCGGGGCCCGGGGTCCGGAGCCGGGGCCCCGGGAGCCGGGGACGGGGCCCGGGATCAGCCGCCGCGTACGTCCTGCTGGTGGGCCAGCCGGCGGCGCAGCTCCACGGGCAGCGGGTGGTGCGGCCCGTACACGCGCTCGGCGTCGTACAGCAGGGCCTGGATCTGGGCCCGCCCCGCCGCGTGGTCGCCCACCGCGAGGAGCAGGTGCCCGATGCGGTGCCGGATGTCGAAGGCGCGGCCGGGGCCGGTGGTGACCGCGCCGTACACGTTCTCGTAGTACGGGAGGACGGCACGGTACTCGTTGAGCGCTGCCGCCGCCTCGCCCAGCTGCTCCAGGCACAGCGCCGCGTCGTAGCGGTACTGGAGCGTCTGCGCGTCGGCCGGGCCGGCCTCCGCCAGGCGGTCCTCGGCGAGGCGGCTCAGCTCCGGCAGGGCACGGCGGTACTGGCCGTCGTCCATCAGCGTCGCCGCGTACTGCTTGCGCAGGATCCGGACGACGGGTGAGTGCTCGCCGTGTTCGGCGGCAGCCGCCGGGAGGATGTCCCCGAGGATGTCCACGGCCTGGGTGATCCGGCCCTCGCCGAGCAGCCGCTTCACCTCGTCGACGGCCTGCGCCACATCGGTCCGGGCGGCCGGTGCGGGCACGGGCGCGGCGGGGCCGGGCCGAAGCGGGGCGGGTGCCGGAGCCGCGGTGGATGCCGGAGCCGCGGCGGCCGGAGTGGCGGCCCGGTCCGGCCACGGGGCGTGCGGCCGGAGGAAGGGGCGGGTCGGGTCGAGCGGTCCGGCCGGGTCGCCGTGGGTGGGCAGCAGCGGGCGGAGCGTCTCGTAGACCTCCTGGGCGGAGGCGGGCCGGTCCTGCGGGTCCTTGGCGAGCAGCCGCAGCACGAGCGCTTCGAGCTGCGCGGGGATCTCGGACCTGAACCGGCGTACCGGGAGCGGCGGCTCGTAGAGGTGGCGGTGCAGGACACCGAGGGCGGTGGATCCCGCGAACGGCACATCGCCGCTGAGGAGTTCGTGCAGGAGGACGCCGAGCGCGTACAGGTCGGTGTACGGGCCGACAGCGCCGCCCATCGCCTGCTCCGGGGCCATGTAGGCCGGGGAGCCGATCGGTGAACCGGTGTGGGTGAGGCGGGTCGTGTCCGTGTCCAGGACGGAGGCGACGCCCAGGTCGAGCACGGTGACGGTGCCGTCGGGCCGGACCATCACATTGCGGGGCTTGAGGTCGCGGTGGACGATCGGCACGGCGTGCACCGCGGAGAGTACGGCGCAGAGCTGGGCGGCGACCGAGACGGCCCAGGGCCAGGGGTAGGGGACGTGCTCGGCGAGATGGTCGGCGAGGTCGGCCCCCTCGACGTACTGCATGACGAGGTAGAGGTCGTCGTCGTCGCTGCCCGCGTCGTGGACGGTGACCAGACCGGGGTGGTCGACCTGGGCGGTGACCCGGCACTCGCGGACGAACCGGCGGCGCAGCTCGTCGGCCGCCTCGCTGCCGGTGGGTCCGGCGACCCGGTCGGGGCGCAGCAGCTTCACGGCGACCCGGCGGTCCAGGCGTTGGTCGTACGCCGTCCACACCTGGCCCATGCCGCCCTGGCCGAGGACGGTGGCCAGCTCGTACCGCCCGGCGATGACACGTCCGCTCACCGCCCCTCCCCCTCCTTGCGGAGGTAGTCGCTCAGCTCGTCCAGCTCGGCGCGGACCTGGTCGAGGCGCTGGGGCGTGGCCGGCCCGGGGACGGCGGGCGGGTAGCCGTGACCGGGGGCGGGCGGGGGTGTCGGGACGGCCGTCGCGGCGTACCGGCCGTACGGCGGCTGCGCGTGGGACTGGGGCTGCGCGTGGGACTGGGACTGCGGGTGGAGCTGGGGCTGCGGGGGCCGGACGTGCGGCTGGTACGGGAGCGGAGGCTGCGGCGGGAACACCTGCTGGTTGTGCCGGTCGCCGTACGGGCCTTCCGGGCCGTAGTGACGTATCTCCGCGTACAGGTAGTACGCCACCACGCCGACCATGACGCCGAAGAGCCAGGTGACGCCGATGAACGCCTCCGCGTCCGTCGTCTTGTCGGGGTCCTCGGGCATGGCCAGCATGAACGCGAAGAGCCCGGTGTTGAGCGCGAACACGAGCGCCAGCAGGGCCCAGTCACGGCCCTTGCGGGTGACGATCGCGAGCCTCAGCATCGCCCCCCAGGCCAGGAACCCGAGGCTCAGTACGGTCAGCGCCACAAGAACCACGCGCACCGCGGTCAGCGTCGCCGACGACGGACGACGCTTCGGTGGCTGCTGCGGCGGATAGCCGTAGCCGTGCATGTGCCGCTCCCGGGAGGCGTGTGTGTCGGACGTGTGCTGTGAGCGTATACACCGACACGGACGCCCGGCCCCGGGTTGCGCGCGAGCACTGTGGTTCACCTCACTTCGGGGCGACCGTGCCGTCCGTCAGCCCGTCGTACATGCCCTGGACGAGCAGTCCGCCGAGCCGCCCGGCCGCCCGCAGCGCGTCCTCGAACTCGGCGAGCGTGCGGAACTGTTCCCCGTACCGCCGCTGTTCGGCGAGCGGCAGCCGGGGCAGCTGGAGGCGCCGGGCGTCGAGCCGGGTCGCGGTGGAGGCATAGCTGCTGGCCTGCCGGTTGTTGGCGGTGCCGCGCAGGAATCCGGCGAGGAACCACGGGTCGATCGCGGCCGGATCGGGGCGCAGCACCTGGAGGTTGCGGCCGAGCACGGCGCCCGCGGTGGCCTCGTCGACGACCCGGGTGACGGAGCCGCCGCCGAGTACGGGGACGACGACATCGCCGGGTTCCAGGAGTACGGCGTCATCGGCGCCCTCAGCGGGCGCGGCGGCCTGCGCGGGGGTGCCGCTCGGCGCCGTACCGGCCAGCACGTCGTGTTCCGTGAGGACGGTGCCGCCACCGCCGCCGGATCCTCCGGCACGCAGGTGCAGGGCCCCCGCGCGGGCGAGTTCACCGACGGTGGTGAGGGGCCAGTGGGCCGGGTCGGAGAGGTCGGCGGGCGGTGGGGTGAGCCGTGCGGTCAGCCGCAGGGTCTCGGCCAGCCGCTCCCGTACGCCGATCAGTCCGGCCGCTCCGCCACCGGCGGCGGGGCGGGGCAGATGCCGGGCCGGGGCGAGGTCCACGTCGTCGTCGAGGAGTTCGATGACGGGGACGGCACGGCTGACGCCGGTGGAGCCCGCGGAGTCGGCGGAGGGTGCGGAGCCGGTGGAGGGTGCGGAGCCGGCGGAAGGTGCGGAGCCGGTGGAGGGTGCGGGGGGTGCGGTCGCGGCGGAGTTTCCCGTGTGGTGCTGCCAGGCGTCGAGCACGGCCCTGTGCACGGCGGGCCAGTCGATCCGGTCACGGCCCCCGCCCGCCGGGCTCCCGGGCCCGGCACCGGCCCCGGAGGCCGGTTCGGCGGGCTCGGCCATGTCGACGAGCAGCAGTTCGGGCGCGGGACGGACGTCGCCGCCCGGCCTGCGCAGGATCCAGAGGTGGAGCGGGATGCCGTACGGGGGCGCGGCACCGGCCGGAAGGGCGATGACCGCGCGGAGCGCTCCCCGGCGCAGGAGGTCGGCACGGATCCGGCGGCCGGAGCGGCGGGACGCGGCGGCCGGCGGCATCAGCAGCACGGCGGTGCCGCCGTCCTTGAGGCGGGCCAGCGCGTGCTGGACCCAGGCGAGTTCGGACTCGGTCCGGGCGGGGAAGCCGTACTCCCAGCGCGGGTCGTAGGCCAGTTCGTCGTGGCCCCAGTTGCGTTCGTTGAACGGCGGGTGGCAGAGCACGGCGTCGGCGGCGAGCTGCGGGAAGGCGTCGGCGCGCAGCGTGTCACCGGTGCGCACGGCCAGGGCGGTGTCGTCGGCCCCGGGTCCGTCGCGGTGGAGGGCGAGGCGGAGCGCCGTGAGCGCGGCGAGGTCCGGGTCTGCCTCCTGCGCGTACAGGGCGGTGGGCCTGCTGACCGCGCGCAGCAGGGAGCCGGTACCGGCGGCGGGGTCGAGCACCGTGCGGGCGAGCTGCCTGCCGGTGCCCCTGTCCGTGCCCTTCCCCGGTTCGGCCAGGGCGGCCATCAGCTCCGCGAGACCGGGCGGGGTGAGGGTGTACTGGCGTGGGTTGGCGTCGAGCTGACGGCCGAAGAGGAATTCGAAGGTCTGCCGGGCACCGGATCCGGCGGCGAGTTCGGCGGCGGCGCGCAGCAGCGGGACGGACGGCAGCAGACAGGCCGCGTCCGGGGTGTGAACCACCCGGGCCGCCGGGTCCGGGAGTTCACCGGAGTGGTGCGGCGATCCGGAGTCCGGGCCGAAGCGCGCGGTGAGGACGTTCTCGATCGCCTGCGGCAGCGCACCGGCCATGCGCTCGTCCGGGACGGCGGCGAGCTCCAGCCAGGCGGTCGGCCGGTCCCTGACGACCAGGAGGGCGCAGCCGGTGTGGATCAGGGCGGTGACGGCTCCCTCGGGGTGCCCGGACACCTGCTGCCAGACCCGTTCCCGGAGGGGGACCTCGGCGAGTTTCCCCTGGTCGCGCAGCCATTGCTCCACCTGGGGCAGCGCGAAGGACGGACTGGTCTCGGTGCCGCCGACGGGCTTGGGGAAGTCGGCGTGACGACGGCGCCAGTTACTGACGGCGGCCCGCCCCACACCGGCGAGCCGCGCGATCCCCGCCGCGGTCACCTCTGTCGCGTTCTCCGGCACTGACCTGTCTCCCCTGATCCGTCCGCGCTGTGTCGGCGAGCATACCGACTTGATGGACCGACACCGATTCACAGTGTGATCCAACTCCTCCACCGTGAACCGTGTTGACTCGGTTCACAAGCTCTGCTGTTATTGACCTGTCCCTGCCCCTTCCGGGCCGGGACGGCATCCACGTCATCCGTTGCGCGTTCCGCCCGTCGTCATCGCCAGATTCGTTCCGTACGCCGTTCCCGTGTTCACCGAAGGGCACAGCCATGTCCGAGTACCGCCGCTCGCCGCAGCAGGTGTACGCCCCCGCTCATGCGCCGGGCGAGCGTCCGGCGCACCGCGGACTCGGTACGACGGCCTTCGCCCTCGGTCTCACCGGCAGCGTCCTGGGGCTGATCCGGCCGCTGTTCTGGCTCGCGGGGGGCCTGGGCCTGCTGGCCCTCCTCCTCGGCCTGGCGGGCCGGCGCCGCATCGGACGGGGTACGGGTGCCGACGACGGCATGACCAGCTTCGGTGCCCTGCTGGGCGTGGTCGCGCTGACCCTGGCCCTCGTCGGTGCGGTGCTCGCGCTCAAGGCCGTGGGCGGCACCACCGTCCCCGGCCCGACCGACTGGCCGTCGACGGTCGCCTCCACCGGAAGCCCGCACGACGCGCCCCACCGCGTACAGCGGTTGGCCCGCACAACCTGAATCCGGCGCCGGCCCGCCCCTGACGACCGCCGGCCCTCTCCTCACGACCTCCGACCCACTCCGAACGGCCATGCCCCGCTCGGCCCAGCTCCCCGCCGGCTCCTGAACAGCGCCCGTTCCGGCGCCCGTTCCGGCGCCCGCTCACCCACTCACTTCACTCCCGGAGTCATCACCCATGCGTCTGCTCGCCCGCACTGCCGTCAACACGCTCTGCGCCCTGTCCGTACTCGGCCTCGCCGCGTGCGGCACCGGCTCGGCCGATCCGAAGGACACGGGTCCGTTCGCGGACATGTCGGGCCCGGAGGTCGCCAACAAGGCGCTGTCGACCACGAAGAAGGCGAAGTCCCTGCGGGTCGCCATCGACGTCCGGTCGGCCGACAGCCCCGTCAAGGCCGACTTCTCCGCGAGCAGCACGGGCGACTGCACGGGGACCATGTCCATCGGCGCGGCGGGCACGATGGAGATCATCAAGACCGGTGACACCGTGTACACGAAGTTCGACGAGGCGATGCTGCGTGAACAGTCGAAGGGCGAGCCGAAGGCCGATGTCGATGCCGCGGTGAAGCTGCTCGCGGGCCGCTGGACGGAGTCGAAGGCGAGCGACCCGGACACCGAGGACAGCATCGAGTTCTGCGACCTCGACGGGCTCCTGAAGGAATTCGAGGCGAACGACACCGCCGCCCGCAAGGCCGGGGAGACCGAGGTCAAGGGCAAGCCCGCCCTGCGGCTCACCGAGAAGGACGGCAAGGAGACCTACACGGTCCTGGTGGCCGCCGAGGGCGCACCGTATCTGCTTCGCGTCACGTCCGAGGGCGGCGAGGAGCCGACGACCATGGACCTCTCCGAGTTCGACGAGCCGGTGGTGGCGAAGAAGCCGGCCGCCAAGGACATCGTCGACCTGGAGCAGCCGGCGGGCTGACCCGCCGCTCGCGCCCGGGAAGCGCCCGCACGCGGAGGGCTTCGGCGGCGGGGAACTCACCGCTGCCGAAGCCCTTTCCTCATGTCCCGTGCCGCTTCCTCACACCTTGTGCCGCACCCAGACATTGGGCTCGACATAGACCGCGTACCCGTGCGCGACCGCACAGTGCACCGGCAGGAGAGCCCCCGGCACCTCCACCGGACCGTCCGTGTCGAACGGCAGCCCGGTCCACTCCCGCCACTGCGCGAGCGAACCGCTCACCGTCATCGACACCGGCGCCACCGCCTCGATGACGCCGCCCGCCCGCACGTGGACCCGCAGCCAGGGGTCGTACGGCAGCCCGTCCTCCTCCCGGGTCCGGTGCGCGTAGTCCTCCATCGGGACCGAGGCGGACAGGTGCTTGGCGCTCGGCCGGACCGGGGCGACGACCTCCCCGAAGCCGAGCCGCCGGGCGTTGTCCCGCAGGGCCGCCACCATCCGGCCCGAGATCCCCCGCCCCTGGTGCCCCGTGGCCACGGTGATCTCGATGGCGCTCACCGTGTCGGGCACGCGCCCGCGCCGCAGATCGGAGAACGCCCACAGCAGCACCTGGTCCCAGCCGCCGGTGGGCAGCTCACCGCGCCCGGGGCCGCCCAGTTCGAAGGGAACGCTGTACGCACGGGCGACCACGGCACCGTCGGGGTCGGTGGCCACGAGCACGTACTCCGGGAACTCGACCGCGATGCGCGGGAAGTTCGCCCAGCCGACCAGGTCCTCCAGGACGAACTCGGGCCAGGTGTCCGGCATCGCGTTCATGGGACCGGCGAGCTCGGGGCGCGCGGCGAGGGTGGTGATGATCAGCTCCATATGGCCGAAGCTAACCGGCACACCTCGGCCATGACCAGCTATTTTCGGCCCGAGCCCGGATTCAGCCGCCGCACTGCGCGAGCATGGCCCGCTTGTCGGCGGTGGTGACCGGCAGTTCGTACTTCAGCGAGACCTGCGCGAACCGCACCGCGTACGAGCAGCGGACCGGCTTGTACGGCGGCAGCCACGACGCGGGGCCGGAGTCGCGCTTGGCGTTGTTGGCGGGGCCGTCCACCGGGATGAGGTTGAGCGGATCGTTGGCGATCCGCTGCCGCTTGGCGTCGTTCCAGCGGGCGGCGCCCATCTGCCAGTCGTAGGACAGCGGCATCACATGGTCGATCTGCACCTTGGTGGCCTGCTGCTTGCGCCAGGCGATGGTCTCCCCGGTGTACGGGTCCTTCAGCGTCATGGAGATGACCACACAGTCGGAGCCGGAGCGGTGCTCCACGTCCTTGCCGTCGCGGGCGAGGAGGTCGTTGCGGGTGTCGCAGCCGTTGCGGGAGAGCGGTATGCCGTCGACGGAGTCCTTCCACGCGTAGCCGAACCTGTCGCGCTCGTAACCGGTCTTCGGACCGCGCCCCTTGGTGGCCACCTGCTCGATGATCTTCCGCCCGGCCGCCCGGTCCGCTTCGGAGGTGAGGGGCGCCAGACCCGGTTTCGTACCGTCGGGGTTGTCCAGGGGGCTGACCCCGAAGCCCCCGGCCGACTGCCCGCCCCCTCCCGAGCCGCCGCCCGAACCGCCCTCGGCCGCGAGGCCGTCGGGGTCGCACCCCGCCAGGGACAGCACGGCCACCGCGCTCAGTACGGGCAACACCACTCGGTACGTACGGGGAGATATCACGCGTAGCCATCCTGACGGGGAGAAAGCCGAACCCGGGAATCCTATGGACCTCTTCCCCACCGACGCGCACTCATGACGACGGTTCGGTCAGGATGCGTCCCGAATCACATCTCCCCGCTCACACCGTGCCGATGCCCAGCGTGTTCTCGCCCGGGAGCATCCCGCTGACCCGCTCGCCGCGAAGGCCCGCGCGGACGAGGCCCTGAGCGAAGGCGTCACCCGGAGAAGGTCTTCCGCACCCTCACGGAGCTGCTGTCCAGAAGCGCGCTGTGGGGCCTGGCCCCGGTCTTCGCGGCTTCGGCGAGCCAGCGATACGGCTCTCCGGGGCCCGCCGGAGCCATGTAGGAGGCGGGACGCATCGTCTGTTGCCGGTGCTCGCGAACGGTGACCGCCGCTCCCGCTCTGCCGACCACCAGCCCTTCATCCTTGAGGAGCTGCAGCGCCTTTTGCACCGTGGCGTTGGAGGCGGAGAACCGGGCCTTCAGCTGCACGGTGGAAGGCAGACTGGCACCCGGAGCGAGATCGCCCGACATGATCTCGTCCCGCAGATCGGCCGCGATCCGCTCGTGGAGCGACCGGCGATCCTCGGCTTCGTTCTCCGCTCGTGGCACAGTCATCCGATCCTGATCTCGTACCGCAGCCGCTGGCCTCGCGGCGGCATGACCATCACGTCGGCCTGAATCGGCCTGTTGTCACTGTTCAGGGTGAGCCGCGTCAGTTGAAGTACGGGTTCACCCGCCGCCAGCGCCAGGGCTTCGCGCTCGCCCTCCGTCGGCATCCGGGCGGCCACGTCCTCCTGGGCGCGGACACCGACATGCCCGAGATCGGCAAGCAGGCGGATGGCGCCGCCCGGGATCTTGCCCTTTCCGGCCAGTCCCGTGCCACGTCCGATCTCCACGGGGTAGTACGTATCGGTCAACTCGCACGGCTCGCTGTCGAGATACATGATCCGCCGGCGCGCCACGACGTACTCGCCGTGCGCCAGCCCGAGGAGATCCGCCACCTGCTCCGGTGCGACCACCTCCCCCGCCTGCACGATCCGCTGACTGCCTCGACGCCCTTCGGCCGCCGCTTCCCTGCCCCAGGCGTCACCTTGCCCCGGGGCCGATGGAGACAGATACCGCGCGGAGGTGCTGATCCCCTCACCGTCACCCATGACTTTCCCTTCGCAGCCTGCCCGCAGGACCCCGTCGATGCCCACGGTAGGTGAAGCGTTCGAACTCCCCGACAACGCACGTCTGTCGGTGCCTCACGCGACTTCGTCGTCAGCGTCCTCACGGAGTGGGGGCTCCTGCCCCTGGTCGAGGACATAGCGCTCTGCGTCTCGGAACTCGCCACGAACCGCCTTGCTCCACGGCGTGCCGCCGGGCAGGGAGTTCTCCGTGCGCCTCCACGCCGCAGAAGGGCTCGTACGACTCGAAGTACGGGACAGCGGTTCGGGCCGGCCCACGATCCGGCAGGCCGACGAAGACGCCTGTACCGGGCGCGGCTTATACCTGGTCAACGAACTGGCCGCCGATTTCGGAGTCGATGACCACGCCGTCGGCAAGACCGTGTGGCTCGCCTTCAAGACCCCCTCCGGCCGGTAGGAGATCGGTCTCACCACCGCCTCTGACGGAAACGGCCCCGCCAAATGCCCGGCGGGGCCTACCGCGTGAAGCGCCGACGACCTACGACCCCAGGATCGTCGTCAGGAACTCCCCCGTCCACGCCAGCAGTTCGCGGCCCACCACCGGCTTGCCGCCGATCCTGCCCGTCGTGGGGCGCGGGACCAGGATCTGGTGGGCGGCCGGCTTGATGACCGTCTTCGGGTGGAGCCGCTTCAGGCGCAGCTCCTGGGACTCGCGCAGTTCCACCGGGGCGAAGCGGATGTTCGAGCCCTGGAGGACGATCTCGCCGACGCCGCAGGCGCGGGCCAGCATGCGCAGGCCCGCCACCAGGAGCAGGTTCTCGACCGGTTCGGGGAGCTTGCCGTAGCGGTCGGTGAGTTCCTCGCGGACCGCCCTGATGTCGTCCTCCGTGTTGGCGGAGGCGATGGCGCGGTAGGCCTGGAGGCGCAGCCGCTCGCCGGGGGCGTAGTCGTGCGGGACATGGGCGTCGACGGGGAGCTCGATCTTGACCTCCAGCGGCGGCTCCTCCTGCTCGCCGCCCTCCATCTGGGCCCGGTAGTCGGCGACCGCCTCGCCGACCATGCGGACGTACAGGTCGAAGCCGACGCCCGCGATGTGGCCGGACTGTTCGCCGCCGAGGAGATTGCCCGCGCCGCGGATCTCCAGGTCCTTCATCGCCACGTACATGCCCGCGCCCATCTCCGTGTGCTGGGCGATCGTGGCGAGGCGCTCGTGGGCCGTTTCGGTGAGGGGCTTCTCCGGGGGGTAGAGGAAGTAGGCGTACCCGCGGTCGCGGCCCCGGCCCACCCGGCCGCGCAGCTGGTGGAGCTGGGAGAGGCCGAAGTTGTCTCCGCGCTCCACGATCAGGGTGTTGGCGTTGGAGATGTCGATGCCGGACTCGACGATCGTCGTCGAGACCAGGACGTCGAACTTGTTCTCCCAGAAGTCCACCACCACCTGTTCCAGGGCCTGTTCGGACATCTGGCCGTGCGCTGTGGCGATCCGCGCTTCGGGGACGATCTCGCGCAGCCGGGCAGCCGCCCGGTCGATGGACTCGACCCGGTTGTGGATGTAGAAGACCTGGCCCTCGCGCAGGAGTTCACGCCGGACGGCCGCGCCGATCTGCTTCTCCTCGTACGGGCCGACGAAGGTGAGGACCGGGTGGCGCTCCTCGGGCGGGGTGGTGATCGTGGACATCTCGCGGATGCCGGTCACGGCCATTTCGAGCGTACGGGGGATGGGGGTCGCGGACATCGTCAGGACGTCGACGTTGGCGCGGAGCTTCTTCAGCTGCTCCTTGTGCTCGACGCCGAAGCGCTGCTCCTCGTCCACGATGACCAGGCCGAGGTCCTTGAACTTCGTGTCGGCGGAGAACAGCCGGTGGGTGCCGATGACCAGGTCGACGGCCCCGTCCTTCAGGCCCTCCAGGGTCGCCTTGGACTCCGCCTCCGACTGGAACCGGCTCAACGCCCGCACACTGACCGGGAACTGGGAGTACCGCTCGGTGAAGGTGCCGTAGTGCTGCTGGACGAGCAGCGTGGTGGGGACGAGTACGGCCACCTGCTTGCCGTCCTGGACCGCCTTGAAGGCCGCGCGGACCGCGATCTCCGTCTTGCCGTAGCCGACGTCGCCGCAGATCAGCCGGTCCATCGGGACCGTCTTCTCCATGTCCTCCTTGACCTCGGCGATCGTGGACAGCTGGTCGGGCGTCTCCGCGTACGGGAAGGCGTCCTCCAGCTCGCGCTGCCAGGGGGTGTCCGTGCCGAAGGCGTGGCCGGGGGCCGCCATCCGGGCCGAGTACAGCTTGATCAGGTCGGCGGCGATCTCCTTCACCGCCTTCTTGGCGCGCTGCTTGGTCTTGGTCCAGTCGGCGCCGCCGAGCCGGTGCAGGGTGGGCGCCTCGCCGCCGACGTACTTGGTGACCTGTTCCAGCTGGTCGGTCGGGATGTAGAGGCGGTCGCCCGGCTGGCCGCGCTTGGCGGGGGCGTATTCGACCAGGAGGTATTCACGGGTGGCGCCCTGGACCGTGCGCTGCACCATCTCGACGTAGCGGCCGACACCGTGCTGCTCGTGGACGATGTAGTCACCCGCCTCCAGCGTCAGCGGGTCGATGGTCTTCCTGCGGCGGGCCGGCATCCGGCCCAGGTCCTTGGTGGCCGTGCGCTGGCCGGTGAGGTCCGTCTCGGTCAGCACGGCGAGCTTGAGCCCCGGGTCCACGAAGCCGTGGTCGACGGCTCCGCAGGAGACATGGACGACCGAGGGGGAGATCTCGGCCAGGTCCGGGTCCAGCCGGGCCGCGATGCCCTCGCCGCCGAGCACTTCGACGGTACGGCTGGCGAGGCCCTGGCCCTCGGTGACGTACACCGTGCGCCAGCCGTCGGCCAGCCAGCCCTTGGTGTCGGCCAGCGCCCGCGCGGTGTCGCCCCGGTACGACTCCGGGGCGTGCATCCCGAGCTTGAGGGTGTCCTCGTCCAGTTCGTCGTCGGCGGCGAACGGGGAGACGGACCACCACATCATCGACAGTTCGCGGGCCCGGTCCCGGACGTCCGCGACGCCCCGGAGCGAGGCCGCGCCCACGTCGATCGGCGCCTCGCCGCCGCCCGCGGAGGCCGCCCAGGACGCCTGGAGGAACTCCTGGCTGGTGGCGACCAGGTCGGCGGCCCTGGTGCGGACCCGCTCCGGGTCGCAGACCAGGGCCATCGAGCCCTCCGGCAGGACGTCGATCAGCAGCTCCATCTCGTCCACCAGGACCGGGGCGAGGGACTCCATGCCCTCCACCGCGATCCCCTCGGCGATCTTGCCGAGCAGCTCGCCCAGCTCGGGATGGGCCTCGGCGAGGACGGCGGCCCGCTCCCGCACCTGGTCCGTGAGCAGCAGCTCACGGCAGGGCGGCGCCCACAGGCCGTGCGCGGCCACCTCCAGCGAGCGCTGGTCGGCGATCTTGAAGTAGCGGATCTCCTCGACGTCGTCGCCCCAGAACTCCACCCGGAGGGGGTGTTCCTCGGTCGGCGGGAAAACGTCCAGAATTCCCCCACGTACGGCGAACTCCCCGCGCTTCTCGACCAGTTCGACCCGGGAGTACGCGGCGGCCGAGAGCGCCTCGACGATCTCGCCCAGATCGGCGCTCTGGCCGCCGGTCAGTGCCACCGGCTCCAGGTCGCCGAGCCCCTTGACCTGCGGTTGCAGTACGGAACGGATCGGGGCGACGACCACACTGACCGGCCCGGTCTCCGGGTCGTCCGCCCGCGGGTGCGCCAGGCGGCGCAGCACGGCGAGGCGGCGGCCCACGGTGTCCGAGCGCGGCGAGAGCCGCTCGTGGGGCAGGGTCTCCCAGGAGGGGAACTCCGCGACGGTGTCCGGGGGCAGCAGGGTGCGCAGCGCGGCCGCCAGGTCCTCGGCCTCCCGGCCGGTCGCGGTGACGGCCAGCACGGTCCGGCCGGTCTCCCGGGCCAGGGCCGCCACGGCGAAGGGCCGGGCGGCGGGCGGGCCCACCAGGTCCACGTGCGTCCGGTGGCCGTCTGCGGCGGCCTTCACCGCTTCGGCGAGCGCCGGGTCACGTACGACGACATCCAGCAGACCGTGCAGACTCATGAAGGGCTTCCGTCCGGGTAAAGAGGGTTTCGCTGACAGCCGGCTGCTGCCAGGGGCAACGCGAAGGGCCCGACACGCGTCCTGGGGCGCCCGCCGGACCGCTGCCGATCCGGAACGCGCCCCCAGCGGGCCGGGGGTTCCAGACTACGACCCGGGACCGGGCACCGCGTGCCCGGCGAGACGCGGGGGGACGTTCCCCGGCCGGAAGCCGTCCGTCGCTCCAGCGGCACCGCTCACCGCCGGTCGCACACCGTTCATCTCCATAGCGCACACAGTTGCGTCCGGGATCCTCACAGAAGTGATCCCACCGTCTAGTCTTTGCCCGACCATTGCACAACAGCAGGACGGGTAACCGGGAAGCAGCCGTCGACCAGCACCGCAGGGCGATCCCCCGACGGTGTGCGGCCACAGGGCACCAGGCAGCGGGGGCGTACGTGGGCGAGAACGAGATGTCCGTATTCGGGGTCTCCGAGGCCGAGGAAGAGATCTACCGGCACTTCCTGCGCAATCCCGGCACCTCCGCCGACGATCTCCATCTCCTCCTGCACTCCGAGCCGCGGGTGGCCCGCGCCTGCGTCGCCCGGCTCCAGGAGCTGGGGCTGCTGCACCCGGAGGGCGCCGATCTCCGGATCTTCCCGACCGATCCCGAGGTCTCGCTCGCCCGGCTGGTCGATTTACGGCTGCACGCGCTGCACCAGGAGCTTCAGCGCGTCACCCGTTCCCGGCACATCATCGACGGTCTACGCGCGGAGCAGGGGGCCCGGACGCCCCCGCCGCAGGGCATCGAGCAGTTGGAGGGGCTCGCCCAGATACGCAACCGGATCGACGATCTCGCGTTCTTCGCCCGGGACGAGATCCTCTCGGTGGAGCCGTACACCAAGCTGTCGCCCGAGAACATCGCCCGTTCCCGGCCGCTGGACCTGCGCTGTCTGCGCCGGGGCGTACGCATCCGGAACGTGGTCGCCCGCGCCGCGCTCCAGGATCCGCCCACGGCCGCGTATCTGCGGGAGCTGGCCGCGCACGGGGCCTCGATCCGGGTCACGTCGGACACGGCGGAACGGCTGCTCGTCTACGACCGCAGAGCCGCGCTCGTCCCGCTGGACCCGCGCAACACCGCCCGGGGCGCGCTCCTGGCCCACCGCAGCGGGCTGGTCTCCAACATCATCGCCCTGTTCGAGAAGATCTGGGACCAGGCCGAGGATCTCGCCCGTGCGGGCGGCCAGGACGACGCCGCCGCGGACACCGGGCTCTCCGGGATCGAGCTGCGGGTCCTCATGTCGATGTGCACGGCGGGCAAGGACGAGTCGGGCGCCCGTGAGCTGGGGGTGTCCGTCCGGACCTACCGGCGGCACGTCGCCGACCTGATGCAGACGCTGGGCGCCGCGAGCCGGGCGCAGGCGGCACTGCGGGCCCGCGAACGCGGCTGGATCTGAGGGGTACGGGGAGACGGCGGGACGGGGAGACGGCGGGACGGGGAGACGGCGGGACGGGGAGACGGCGGGGCCGCGCGCCGGAGGCACGGCCCCGGTCACGGCTCCCTCGTCCAGCCGTGCAGCGCCGCGTCCGACAGCACCCGCGACACCGCCAGCCGCACCGCGGACGCGTCCGTCACTCCGCTGAGCCGGATCCGCAGCACGACCCGGTCCTGGCCGACGTCCCCCGGGGTGCAGGGCCAGTGCGCCGGCAGCATCCCCAGCATCCGTACGACGGTGGTCTCCCCGGTCGGGGCGGTACGGTCGCGGCGCACGATGACCACATCGGTCCACCGGGGGTTCATGCCGCCGCCCTCCCGCCGTCCGGCCCCGCTCCCAGCACCTGCCGGGCCGCGGACGCCATCGCCCCGATCCCGGCCGGCAGGGCCGTTCTGACGTCGGGGGCGAACCCGGGTGCGTGGTTGGGCGGTACGGGCTCGCCCCCGGCGCGGGCGGCACGCCACTGCCGGGCCCCCGTCGTACCGAGCATCCAGTACGCCACCGGCACGCCCGCTTCGGCGAACCACGGGAAGTCCTCCGTGGCGGTGGTGGTCCCGAAGTCCAGCACCCGGTCCGGCCCCAGCAGGCTCTCGTGGGCCCCGCGCACCGCGCCGGTCAGGGCCGGGTCGGGAACGAGCACGGGGGAGCGGGCGGTCACCGTGAAGTCCGGTTCCCGGGGAGTGCCCGACGCCGCGCACTCGGCCCGCACGACGCGTTCGGCGGCAGCCGCCATCCGGTCGAGCACGGGGGCGGAGAACGCCCGGAGGCACAGGGAGAGTTCGGCGGTCTCCGGAATGATGTTGCCCCGCTCCCCCGCCCGCAGCGACCCGACGGTCAGCACGGCCTGTTCGGCCGGGGCGGTCTCCCGGGAGACGACGGACTGGAGCCGCAGCACGATCGCGGCGGCCGTCACGACCGGGTCCACCGCCAGGTGCGGGGTCGCCGCGTGGCCGCCCCGGCCGTGCACGGTGACATCGGCGGAGAGGCTGCCCGCCATCAGGGGGGCGGGGCCGGGGGCCGGGTGGGCGAGCATGCCCGCCGGGAGCGGCGCGGCGTGCTGGGCGAGGACCGCGTCCGGGGTGCCGAAGCGCTCGTACAGCCCGTCCTCCAGCATGGCCCGCGCCCCGGTCAGGGTCTCCTCCGAGGGCTGGCCCACGACGAGGACGGTGCCGCGCCAGGCCGTGCGGGCGGCGGCGAGTTCGGCCACGGCACCGGCCACCGCCGCCATGTGCAGATCGTGGCCGCAGGCGTGCATGACCCCGGGGACGGTGCTCGTGTAGGGCAGGCCGGTGCGCTCGGTCACCGGCAGCGCGTCGAGTTCGGTGCGCAGCATCACGGTGGGCCCCGGGCCGTTGCGCAGGACGCCGACGAGCCCGTGGCCGCCGCCCACGGAACGGGTGACCGTGCAGCCGTGGCCGGCCAGCCGGGCCGCGAACCGGTCGGCGGTGCGGTGCTCGGCCCCGGAGAGTTCGGGGTGGGCGTGCAGGTCGAGGTAGAGCTCGACCGCGGAACGCAGCACCGAGTGCTGCACCGGGCGCCGCACCGGCAGGGGTGTGGACATGGAGTCGGTCCTCTCCTTCGGACATGCGGGAAGCACCAGGGGTGCGGGGCGTGCGAGGGGCGGAGCGGTACCAGGAGTACGAGCCTGCGCCGACCCGCCGTCAGCGCCCCGCCGTTCCGCTGTCACCGGATGCCAGCGAGGTGACAGCGAATGCCGGGCCGATCTGACAGCGGCGGAGCCTGCAATGGACCCACCGCAGGGGAACAGCGCCGGAGCCGCCGGCCGGTCCCCCCGACACCAGGGAGAACACCATGGCCCCCAAGACTGAGCTCGCGACCCTCGCCGACGAGATCCTGGAGCTGGAGTCGGAGACCTTCGAGATCTCGGACTACTCGGACGCGGTCGAGGTCGTCCTCGCCGGTTCGACCTCGTCCTCCTCGACGTCGACCTGCTCCAGCACCACCAGCACCACGTCCTGCTGCGCCTGATCCCCCACCGGGAACAGCGCGTTCGACGCACCTCCGGCAGCCCCCTCCGTACTACGGAGGGGGCTGCCGGCCGTAAGGCGCCGGGACCGGGACCGGATTCGGCCGCCGGGGCGGGTGCGGTCACGGGAACGGGTGCGGGACGGCCTTGATCTCCGCCTCCGGCAGGTCGTCGCCGCGGTGGCCCGCCACCCGCAGCGCGGTGCGCAGCCGGGGCATGTGCAGCGCCCGCTGCCTGGTCCAGCCGAAGTCCAGCGGCAGCAGCCCGGGGACGGTGGTCGAGACCGTGTGCAGGCCCATCCGGCGCTGCTCGGGCGTCGTCTGGTCGACGGCGATCACGTCGTACCCCGCCGCCGTCAGCTGGTCGCGCAGCAGCCGCAGATCGTCCAGCAGATCGCCCGTGCGGGGCCGCGTCGGCTCCCAGTCGGCGAACGTCTCCTCCAGCGGGGCCACCACCGTGGGCTCCAGGTATTCGCGGGCGTGCCCGGTCATCGAGGGCAGACCGTAGAGCTGGGCGTGGTCCTTGAGGTGCAGCACCTTGGTGAAGTCCTGTGCCATGGCCTCCAGTTCGCTCCGCCGCTCGGCCACCTGGTAGGGCAGGTGCGGGATGTAGGTGAGGACCTCGGACAGCGCCGCCTCCACCGTGCCCTCCGGGTCGAAGCCGGCCGCCGCGCTGAACGAGAGGGTGCCGTACCCGCCGTCCCGGCGCACCGCGAGCGCGGTCACGACCGGTACCGCGAGGTCCATCCGCGTGTCGAAGGCGTGCACGTCGTAGCCGTGCAGCGCGGCGCGGTCGAGCATGGAGCGGACGGCCGGGGAGCGGCAGGAGCCGAGGTCGATCGCGGCCGGCCGGACCCGCCCGTACCAGGCGAGCAGGAAGGCGTCCCGCTCGACGAGCTCCAGGAGCCCGAAGAGGATGGCCTCCTCCAGGCTTCCGCCGGTGGCACAGCCGTTGGAGCACTCGAAGACGAAGTTGTCGGCCTCCACTCCGGCGCTGTAGTGGGCGAGCCGCGCGGGAACGAGGATCGGGCGGTCGTCGCGCAGCGAGTGGCCCCAGACCCAGGGGATCGCCCGGTCCGGGTCGAAGGGGCTGACGAGGTGGTCGCGCGCGTAGGTCTCGGGCGCGTAGAAACCGCAGTCCGCCGGGTTCAGCGCCCGGTCCGCCAGGTTCGTGTACGAGTCGACGACGGGTGAGGTGCCGCGCCTGCGGTGGGTGCCCGCGTAGCGCTCCAGTCCCTCCAGGTAGGCGAGGGTGCGGCTGGTGGAGTACCGGTTGGCCTGGCCGCTCCAGGTGACGTCGTTGAGTCCGGCGTAGCCGCGTACGAAGTGGGTGCCGGCGACCGGTGCCGTGGTGGTGGACGCCGGGTTGATCCAGGTGTCGGAACCGAGCGCGCCGCAGACGGGGTTGGCGAGGGCGGCGGTCGGCAGGGGGTAGGAGTCGAGGGAGCGCAGCCGGTAGCCGTCCGGGTCGGGCTTGGGGCTGGGGATCAGCCGCATCCGTGCGGCGGCCTCGGTGTCCGGCACCTCGTGGACGCAGACGGGGCACAGCGGTTCGGGCAGCAGCGGGAAGGTGGCCGTGGCGAGCGTGCCGAGGTCGACCCGGGTGACCTGGGGCAGCGCGCGGTCGGCCGCGGTGGCGGTGGTGTCGGTGGGCCGGGTGCGCCCGCCGGACAGGACGGCCCGGTACGTGGCCCAGACGGCGTCCACCGCGTAGCCGGTGAGCACCGGCCAGTGGATGGCGCCGTGCGGTTCGTGGCCGAGTTCGAGTGCCTCGCGCTCGGAGCGGCTGCGCAGCCGCTGCCAGCGCATGGCGAGGCACTGGCCGCAGGCGCTGTCGTCGTCCCCGCCGCCCCAGGGGCCGATCAGCACGGCCCGCGCGGTGAGCTGGACGTTCGCCGCGGGGCGGGCGGCGGCGTACGGGTCGGGGTGGCCGAAGCCGAGGGTGTCGGCGGCGCCCAGCGGGACGACGCGGGGGGCGGGCAGGCCGGGCGCGGGCGACCGCTCGTGGAGCCGGGAGAGCGCGGACTGGAGGTGGGTGCGGGCCGCGTCGAGCGGGGTGGACGCGGCTGCCGTGTGCACCGTCGTGGCGGTCATGACTTGTCGCTCCAGCGGAAGGTCCTGAGCGCGACGGCGCCGAGGACGAGCGCGAATCCGGCGAGCACCGCGCAGGCGATGCCGATGTCGGCGAGGGAGCCGCGCCCGGTGACGGCGCCGGAGATGCCGTCGTTGAGGTAGCGCAGCGGCAGGACCCGGGAGAGGCTCTGCATCCAGCCGGGCATGGCGTCCAGCGGGAAGAACGAGCCGGACAGGAAGGCCATCGGGATCATCAGGCAGTTGGCGACGGCGGCGACCGCCTCCGGCGTCTTCGCGTAGCTGCCGACGATGACGCCCATGGCGAGGAACGCGGTGATCCCGAGGATCAGCACGGGCAGCGCGAGCGGCCAGCGGCCGTCCAGTTCGAGGCCGAACGAGGGCAGCAGCGCCACCGCCACGAACAGCACGGCCTGTACGGCTCCGATGCCGAGCGCCAGCACATAGCGGGAGGCCAGGACCGAGGAGACCGGGGTGGGGGTCATCCGGATGAGCCGCAGGATGTCGTCGCGGCGCCACTGCATGAGGGTGAAGCCGACGCCGAAGACGGCGGCGTTGCCCACGCCCCAGGACAGCACACCGGGGGCGATGTAGTTGATGTAGGGCTTTCCGCTCTGCTCGACCGTCTGGCCGTGGAAGATCAGCCCGAAGACCACCAGGAAGATCAGCGGGAAGGCGAAGGTGAAGAAGAGGGTCGTCCGGTCACGCGTACAGGCCCGGTATCCGGCCTGGCTCAGCGCGGCGTATGCGCTCATCGGGGGTGTCTCCGTATATCGCTGGGAAGGGCGGGGCTGCCAGGGTGACCCGGTGGCCGGGGCGCGTTGCCGCACGGCTGCCGGGGGCCGGGGGCCGGGACTGGTGCGGGGCGGGGGCGGGGGGACACGGCCTACGGCTGCGGGGCGCCGGCACCCGCGCCCGCGCCCTCGCTCGCGCCCACGCCCGTACCCGCACCGGTCAGCGCGAGATAGACGTCTTCGAGGCTCGCGGTGCGCGTCTGGACGCCCTGGAGCCCGGTGATCTCGTCGACGGCGGCCAGTACCCGGCCCGATTCGAGGGTTTCCAGCACGATCGCGTCGGCCTCCTCGGCCGCCCGGTCCACACCGGGGATCGCCAGCGCCGCGGCGAGGGTGAGCCGGCCCGCCGGGACCAGCAGACGGGTGGTGGGGCTGCCCGCCGCGATCAGCCGGGCGGGGCTGTCGAGGGCGGCGACCTTGCCGCCGACCATGATCGCTACGCGGTCGCAGAGCGCCTCGGCCTCGTCGAGGTGGTGGGTGGTGTAGACGATGGTGCGGCCCGCCCCCTTCAGATCGCGGAGCACCTGCCACAGGGCGCGGCGGGCCTGCGGGTCGAGGGCCGCGGTCGGCTCGTCCAGGAAGATCAGCTCGGGGTCGTGGACCAGGGCGGAGGCGATGGCGAGCCGCTGGCGCTGGCCGCCGGAGAGGTCGTCCACCCGGGTGTCGCCCTGCTCGGTGAGCCCGACGGAGGCGAGGGCCCGTTCGGCCGCCGCCGTGTCGCAGCGGTAGAGGGCCGCCATGGTGCACAGGTGCTCGCGGGCGGTCAGCCGGACGAAGAACGCCGACGCCTGGGTCTGTACGCCCAGCCGCGGCAGCAGGGCGACGTTCCTCGGCCAGGGACTCGTGCCGAGCACGGTCACCGTCCCGGCGTCCGCCCTGCGCTGGCCCTCCATGATCTCGATGAGGGTCGTCTTGCCCGCCCCGTTGGGGCCGAGCAGACCGAAGAACTCCCCGCGGGCGACCGTGAAGGACACCCCGTCGACGGCCCGGGTGTCGCCGTACGTCTTGTGCACGCCCTCCAGGAGGACGGCCGGGGAGTCCGCGGAACCCGGGGAGTCCGGGGCGGAGCGGGGGGTGGTGGGGGTCATGGAACTCTCCTTGGGAGGGGCATCAGGCCGTCAGCAGGTGGTGGGCGGCGGCCACGGCCGCTGCGACGATCGCGGCGAGGACGAGCAGCGAGCCGATCCCGTAGGCGGGATAGGCGATCCGGGCCCGGCGCGGGTAGCCGGCCGCCGCCGGGTCGCGCCGGACGACGAGCCGCAGATACGCGCCGGCCGAGGCGGCGAGCCCGGTCGCCCCGGCCAGCTGGCTCGCGATCTTGTAGCCGTCCAGCGGCGGGAAGGGCACGAGCATCGCGAACGCCTGGACGCTGCCGAGCAGCAGCAGACCGGCCAGCGCGTCGTGCGTGGCGTCGTCGAGCGGGGCGAACAGCCACAGGGCGCAGAACGGCAGGAGGAAGACCAGGTTCATCACCGCGCCCGCGACCGCCGTGCCGATCCTGCGCCAACGGCTGCCCAGATAAAGATAGTTGTCCACCGTGCAGTACATGATCACGACGGGCAGCCGCCAGCGCAGCCCGATCTCCGCGACCCGGCCGCCGTAGTGCCGTGCGACGACCCCGTGCGCCAGCTCGTGCAGGGCCGTGCTCAGCCACAGCAGCGTGGCGGCCCCGGTCAGCAGCACCGGGTTGGTGAACAGCTCCCGTACGGCGAGGAGCAGTTCACCGGCCCTCAGAACGACGACGGCCTCCATCGCCACGACCATGGCCAGCAGGGGTATCAGCCACCCCGGCGCGAGCAGGAAGCCGACCGCCCGGTGCAGCCGGGCGGTGGTGGCGTCCGCGTCGGCGACCAGCCGCAGACTGCCGCGCAGGAGACTCCGGGCGGGCGGGCCCGCCGGGGCCGCCCCCGCCGCGGCAGCGGGCGCACCCGCCGCAGCGGCCGGCGCGGGCGCCCCGGCGAGCAGGCCGCGCGAGCCCAGCATCCGCAGGATCTGCTGCCAGTTGGCGTCCGCCAGCCTGCGCCCGTACCGCGCGGCGTACTCCTCGCCGATCTCCTTCAGGCTGCGCTCCCCGTCCATCCGGGCGATGAGGAAGTGTTCCTTGGTGCCGACCTTGAAGGAGTTGCCGCTGTCCGTGTCCTTGATCAGATGCACGGTGGCGGCGCCGTCCAGCAGCGCGTCGCTGAGCAGCACCCGGGGCCGGAGCGCGGGGCGGTACTCGGCCAGGGCCCCGGGGGTGCTCACGCGGTCCCCCGCAGGGCCCGCCCCAGCACATGGCTGAGATAGGCCTCGTCCCTGATGGTGACGTGGAGGCGGTTGTTGGTCATATGCATGTACGGGGACAGGAGCAGCGGCAGCGAGCGGGCCGGGTCGGTGACCAGTTCGTCGCGCTCCCCGTCCCACGAGCGGAAGACGAGGTCGCCGTCGGCGGTCAGCTTGCGGGCCCGGTCGCGCAGTTCGGCGCAGTGCTCGGCCCAGCCGCCCAGGAACCCGGGCAGAACGGCCGGCTCCCCGGCCTCCCGTACGCCCCCGTCCTCCCGGGCGCCCCCGGCGGTGGCGGCCATGACGCGCTCGAAGCGCGCGGTGAGTCCGGCGGCCATCGCCGCGTAGTTGCGGTCGTACTCCTCGGTGCCGATGAACCCGGTGCCGGGGAAGGCCTTGTGCCAGAACTCGTAGTAGCTGTCCAGGTAGTCCGCCAGCTCGGTGCGGTCCGGGAGGAAGGTCGCGGACATGACCATCATCAGCTGGGCGGAGGTGCCCAGCAGCACGGTGCGCAGATGGAGGTTCTTGGAGCGGAAGGCGTCGATGACCAGGTCACTGGAGTGACGGAAGTGCCATTCGGCCAGCTCGATCCCGGCCGGGCCGCCGTACTTCCCGTACTCCGGCTCGTAGGGCATCGCATGGCGCGAGTTGTTCGGGCGGAGGTTCATCCGGCCCTGGTCGTCCATGTAGTGGCCGCGCTCGCTGCCGGGGAACTCGATCTCGAAGAGCGTGTTGTAGAAGTCGTTGAGGAAACCGGAGTCCACCTCGTACAGCGCCGGGCGCTCGGCCAGGAAGGCGTCCACGGCCCGCTCGGCGCGGCGCGTCACCTCCTCGGCGGCGGCCGGCGAGGAGGGCCGGAGCCTGAGGCGTACGTGCGGTCCCTCCAGCCAGTAGTTGATGAAGAAGTACCCGGCGAGGAGCCCGTCCGCCTCCAGCTCGTCGACCAGCGGGCGGACGCAGTGCAGGAGCAGGGGGCGCGGGTTGGCGGCGTAGAAGATGTGCAGGGCCTGCCAGGGGCCCGGGGGTGTGGCCGGGCCGGCGGTGGACGCGGTCGCGGCGGTGGGGACGTTCATGGGGTCTGGGTACTCCTTCGGACGGGTACGGCCGTCTCCACGGCCAGTTCGGCGACATGGCGGCCCCGGGCGGACACGGTGTGCAGTCCGTCCTCGTCGGGCAGCATCTCCCGGAACACCACACGCGCCTGCGGGGACTTCAGGAGCGCCTCGAACGCCGACAGGGAGAGCGGGCTGTCGAAGTCGAGGTACTGCGGCTTGGCGCCGGTCGCGCCCCGCGCCCCGGTGTCCGACACGGTCGCGAACACCCGGTCCGGCAGCCCGTGGGCCCGCCGGAAGCCGTGCCAGCCGAGGAACCAGACGTCCTCGGCCACCCCCGGCCCGCGCAGCGGCAGTACGGCGGCGGGGGCGCTCCAGCTGCGGCGGCTCAGCACGACGCTGCCGTGGCGCACCCTCGGCCGCCCGGTCACCCCGCCGACCGGAGCGCCCTCGGGAACGCCGCCCCACACATTGAGCGGGGCCATCGAGGTCGGGGAGAGCAGCAGGAGCGTGCGGGGCAGTTCGGGCAGGGCCAGCGGTACGAGATAGCCCAGGTACACGGGGATGACCTCGCGCCCCAGCCGGGTGGAGCGCAGGATCAGCCGGTCCTCGTCCGGGTCGTGGACGAGGTGGAGGTCGTCGAGGTCCAGCCGGAATTCCCCGGGCAGGGTGCCGCGCTCCCCCGGGCAGACGATCTCGTACCGGGTGAGGCGCCCGTGCAGGTTGAGGTTGCTGGTGACGGGTCCGCCGGTGATCTCGGCGAGGACGGCGCCCTCGGGCACGATGTCCTCCGCGCCCGCGAGCAGCCGCGCGTCAAGGGTGCCGGTCTCGGCGCCGGTGCCGTGTCCGTCGAAGAGGTGCGTGAAACGGCTGAACGGGAAGGACACCCCGCCGTACGAGCGGTTGAGGACGACCAGCGGGTCGCCGGGCCGGTCCACCAGCTGGAGATGGTGGCTCATCGGGGCGAATCCCGGTGCGAGCGGGTCGAGTTGCCCGGCAACGGCGGCGAGGAAGTCCTCGTCGACACGCACCTCGCCGCAGCCCGGCTCCGTCGACTCCCACAGGGCCCGCATCCGCTCCACGAACGTCTGCCGTGCCGCGTCCAGGGCCTTCAGCTGCGGCTGGCCGAGCCAGTTCACCTCCGGCACATAGGTGCCCTCGGCGTCGAAGGTGGTGTGCCCGGCGGTGAACGACATGTACTGGTCGAAGAAGTCCTCGTGGAAGTCGTGCACGAGTTTCAGCAGGTCGTCGCAGCGTCCGCCCTGCCCGTACCGGGCGAGGAAGAAGCCCTTGAAGGTGATCCGCTGCGGCAGCGTCAGATCGAACGCGGGCAGAATCCGCTCCACCGCGCCCAGCGGTCCGGCGGCCAGCTCCTGCCAGGCCGCCGGGTCCATCGTCACCTCGCGCCCGGCCGCCACGTCCTCGTACAGCAGGGTCTGCGGGACCTTCGCGCGTGCGGCACCCAGCTCCTCCTCCTGGACCCGGATCAGCTCGTCCCGCAACTCCGCGAGGAGCGCGCGCCGTTCGTCCGGGGAGGCGTCCGCGAAGCGCTCGACGCGGGCGGCGGCCCCCTCCAGCCGGTCCGCGAGCCGGTCCGCCCAGGGCCGCCCCAGGCCCCGCAGCGAACCCTGGAACGCGCGCAGCGGGTCGGTGTCGTGCACCTCCGTCCGCAGGCACGGCACCTGGACCATGCCGAGGTCCAGGAGCGCCTGGAGGTACTGCGCGCATTCCTCCTCGGTGGCGCCCCGGTCCGTCGCCAGCCAGCCGGAGAGCTCGCCGTAGCGCAGGGTGCCGCGCTCCTCGAAGAGGCCGAGCAGGCGCTCCAGGGTGCCGCTGCGCCGCAGGAAGAACAGCCGGTCCTTCACCGCGTCGAAGGTCACGGCGGTGTCGTCGTCGCCCGCCGTGACCCAGCGGCGGACATAGCGCACCCGGTCGTCGTCACGGCCCCAGCCGGAGGCGAGGGCGACCGGCAGATCGGCCCGGCGCACCGGGTCGGCGATCACGGCGTCGGCGAGCCGGCCGAGGGCGACGACATTGAGCCGCACCTGCCCCCGCCAGTCCGCCCCGACCCGTACGTCCAGCCCGCCGTCACCGTCGAGTGAGCCGAGCGCGACGCCGGTGAAGGTGGAGAACGGGCTGGTCTTGCAGACGGTCCGGTAGAGGTAGGAGAGCAGCGAGCGTTCGATCTTGCGCTGCTTCTTGTCGGGCGGACCGTCCGCCGCCCGGTGGATGAAGGCGCCCAGCTGGGCGTCCAGGGTGGGCGAGGCCAGCAGCAGGCCCTTGCGCAGCCGGTCCTCCCCCGCCAGCCGGCGCAGTTCGGCGCGGCTGCGGCCGGTCTCGGCGGCGAGCAGGGCGGCGCCCTCGCTCCGGCGCTCGTCGAGCCCGCGCCGGCCGGCCAGCCAGTCGGCCAGCGTGTCACCGGCCGCCGGGTCGAGGCCGCGGACCAGGGCCAGCGCCCGGTCGGCCGCGTCGGCCTGCGGCAGCCGGTTGTTGAAGACGTCCCGGCGGAGCTTCAGCAGGGCGCGGCGCAGCGGCTCGTCGTCGCTGCCGCCGATCAGCCCGTGCAGCTGGTCGCCGACCGCCTCGGCGCCCCGGCTCAGCCGCTCCGTCGTGTCGAGCATGTCGTCGGCCCAGCGACGGCTCCCGGGGCAGCGCAGTGCCCGCACGCTCTCGACGGGCAGCCCGGCGACGCGCAGCATGAACGCGGGCCGGGTGACTGCGGGGTTGGCGGGATTCGCGGGATTCGCGGGATTCTGCTTCATCGTCCGTACCCCCGGCTCAGGCGATCTCGTAGCGGAAGTCGGCGGGGGCGGGCCGTTCGTTGCCGACCATCATGATCAGCAGTGGCGCTTCGCCCGTCTCCGCGAGGCCCAGTTCCTCGATGTACGAGATGTTGTCGAAGCCGAGCGCCACCCCGCAGCCGAGGTCGACCGCGGACGCCGCGGTGTACACGCTCTGCGCGACGGCCCCGATGGCGGCGTTGACCAGGCGGTAGCCCCGGTCGCCGACCGCGTCCAGGACGGCGGTCGTACGGACCGTGGGCACCAGGACCGCGCCCGCCTGCTCCAGGTTGTAGTTGGAGAGGAAGTAGTTCTTCTGGAGGAACTCCCCCGGCCGCCCCTCCTTGATCAGCCGCAGGCTGTGCGCCTCGGGGTCGTACGCGTAGCTGCCGGGGGCCAGCCCCTCGACATGGCTGACGAACGCGTACAGCTTCGCCAGCCGGGTGCCGCCCGTGTCCCCGCCGATCCGCGATCCGGTGGTGGCCGCGGCGAGACAGGTGGCCAACTGCTCCTGGCTCACCGGCCGTTGCGCGTCGAAGCGGCCGAAGCTGCTGCGCCGGGCGCGCAGGGCGGTGCGTACGTCGGTCTCCAGCGCCCGCGCGGGCACGAGCGCCACCTCGGGGAGCGCGGGGTCCGCGGGGTGCGCGGCGGCCGGGGCCAGCGCGTCCGGGGCGGGGCGGGTGGCGGCGCGGGCGGAGGTGACCGCCTGCATCCTCTCCAGCGCGTCGAAGGCGAGGACGGTGCGGGAGCGCTCGACATCGCGGCGCCGCACGGAGACGGGAGCGGTGGCGGGCCGGTCACCGGCCGGGCCGTCCGCCGCGCCCGCCGCTCCGGGCCGGTCCGCCGCGCCCGCCCACTTCAGGGGGACGACGGCGAAGATGCCCTCCTCCCGGGTGCTCACCCCGAGCAGCGAGGCGAGGCGCTCCTCGTCGAACCAGAGCGCGGGCTCGACCGCGAGGCCCCTGGCACCGGCCCACAGCCGCCAGGTCTGCACACAGGCGCCGACGTCCATGGAGACGGCGTGGAAGGAGAAGTTGTTGTACTTGAAGGAGTTCTGCCAGTACTTGACGCCGAGCACCAGGTACTGATCGGTGGCGGGCCCCGGGGCCCCCTCCCCCAGCGCGGCCCGTACCTCGCCCGACACATCGCCGGTGAGCAGCCGCTGCATGGTGTGGTGCCGGGTGGAGTAGTAGTGCACCCCGGGCGGTACGGGCCCGGCGGCGCCGGAGACCCAGTAGACGCTCACGGGGTACAGGCCGCCGCCGGAGGCGGAACCCCGGGACCAGTTGGCGAGCGGGTAGTGGGGCAGGGCGCTCAGGTCCGTGTTGGCCTGGACACCGAGCCGGCGGCCGGTGAGCCCGTAGGAGTCCCGGAGCATCCCGGAGAGGACGGACAGGTCGAACTCCCCCTCCGCGCCGCCGTCCTGGGCCAGGCCGCGGTCGAGCGTCGCGTGTGCCGGGTAGTCGGCGGCGGGCAGCGGCAGGCTGTCGGCCCCCGGGTAGAACTTGGCCTTGCGCGGTCCGTCCGACCAGTTCGGTACGAAATCCGCGGGGTCCATCGGGACCCGGCCGCGCTGCATGATCGCGGCGGCGTATTCATGGGCGTACCCCATGGCGAGCTCCTTGGTCACGGGAAGGGATGGGGCGCGGGGTTGAGGTCGGCGTCGGTGAGGTCGGTGCCGCGCAGCCCCGCCTCGCGCAGCGCGGTGCGCAGCCGGGGCATGCCGAGCGCCCGCTGCCGGCTCCAGCCGAAGTCGATCGGCAGCAGCCCCGGCACGATGACGGAGACGGTGGTCAGGCCCAGGGCACGCTGTTCCGGCATGGTCTGGTCGACGACGATCACGTCGAACCCGGCCCCGGTGACGGCGTCCACACACCGCCCCAGGTCCTCCCGCAGGTCGTCGGAGACCGGGATCACCGGGTGCCGCCCGCCGCTCCGGTCACCGCCCGCGCCCGCGCCCGCGGCACCTGGTCCGGTGCCGGCTTCTGCTCCGGCTCCGTACAGCTCGGCGAAGGACCGCTTCGGCGGGCGCGGCGCTCCCGGTTCGCCGAGCAGGAAGTGGGCGTTGTCGCCCATCTCCGGGATGCCGTAGGCCAGCGGGTGGTCGTGCAGCGCCTCGACCTTGTCGAAGTCGTAGGCCATGGCGCGCAGCCGCGCCTCGTCGCGTTCGGTGCGCCCCTGGAGGTTCACGGCGTCCGTGGCGATCTCGCAGAGCGCGCCGGCCAGCGCCGCTTCCGGGTCGAGCCCGGCCCCCGCGCCGAAGCACATCCGGCCCGGCCCGCCGTCCGGGCGCACGGCGACACCCGTGACGACGGGTACGGGGAAGGTGATCCGGGTGTCGAAGAAGCGGGCCTCGTAGCCGTACATCTCCAGCCGGTCCACCATCCGCCGGGTGGCCGGACGGGCGCTGGTGCGCACGTCGATCTCGGGCAGGGCGGCCCGCCCGTACCAGGCGAGCAGGAACGCGTCGCGCTCCACGACCTCCATCAGCCCGAAGTAGACGGCCTCCTCCAGACAGCCGCCGGACGCGCAGCCGTTGGAGCTCTCCTGCACGAAGCGGTTCTCCAGGCCGGGGGCGTGGTAGTACGTGAGCACCTCCGGGACCAGGACCGTGCGGTGGTCGCGCAGCGAGTAGCCGCGCACCCAGGGGATTCGCCGGTCCGGGGTGAACGGGGTGACCCGGGGGTTGGCCCGGTGGAAGGCGTCCGAGTACAGCCCGCAGACCCGTGGGTCGAGCGCGTGCTCGCCGCGCCCGCGCAGGCCGTGCAGGGAGTCGCGCACCTGGGCGCGCTTGGCCCGGGACCGCATGCCCGCGTACCGCTCAAGGCCTTCCAGGACCCCGATGCGCAGGCTCTCGGCGAAGGTGTCGGCGTGGCCGCCCCAGAACGTCTCGCGGAGGTACTCCCCCGAACGCATCGAGAAGCGGCCGATGGTGGCGGAGGTGGAGGCGGAGGCGATGTCCCGGACGACGGACGGGCCCAGCGAGCCGCAGACCGGGTTGGCGTACGGCTCGACGGGCAGCTCGTAGTCGGCGATGTCCCGGACCCGGAAGCTGCCGGGCTTCCGCTTGGGCGCGGGCCGCAGGACGAGCGTGGCGGCCTCCTCGGTGTCCGGCTCCGGACGGCCGCAGTCGGGGCACTCCGGGTCGGGGACGAGCGGATAGCCGCGGACCACGAGGGTCCGCAGATCGACGAGGTGGACGAAGGGGAAGGCGCCGGTGTCCGGACCGGTTCCGCTCAGCCGGGCGGCGATGACCCCCGCGAGGGTCTCGGCGCCGAACGGGGTGACATAGGGGCTCTCCCCGGCCGCCCGGGTGCCGGAGCCGAGCTCCAGCGCCTCGCGCAGGGCGACGGAGCGGACTCCCTGCCAGCGCCGGTCCAGACAGCGCGCGCAGGGCTGCGGCGCCCCGGCACCCTCGTCCGGGGCGGTCGCGGATGCCGGGAAGGGACCGACGACGGCGTGCTGTCCGTAGTAGCGGACCGGCACGGCGGGCATCCGGGTCCCGTCCGGTGCGACGGCGTCCGTCCGCGCCCCGTCCGGTGCGACGGCGACCGGCGGGGTCCCGTCCGGTGCGACGCTCCCGGCCCCCGTACCGCCCGCGAAGGCGTCGTGCACGCCCAGCGGTGCGACGTCCAGCGGCGGCGGGTCACCGAGGTGCCGGGCCAGCCCCTCCCCGATGAGCCCCGCGAGCAGACGGGTGGACTCCGCGAGTACGGCGTCCGCGGTCTCAACGGGCATCGGGGCCGCCCTCGCCGTCCACGGTGAGGAGCACCCGGGCGGTGCTGATGCCGCCCGCCGGGAGGTCGGCCGGGGTGGTGGACACATACAGGGCGTCGCGCCCGGCCTCCCGCAGCCGGTCGAGGACCGCCTCGAAGGTGGTCGTCTCCCCCTCCGCGGCGACGGACTCCCCCGTCACCGCGACCGTCCCGGCGGCGAAGTCACCCAGCAGCGGGTCGCCCAGGTCCGGTTCGGCATCCGGGTCCTCGGCGGCCAGCTGCACCTGACCGAGCAGGTCCCGCAGGGCGGAGCAGGCCGCCGTGCGCCGCGACAGACCGGCCCCGACCGCCCAGCGCCCGCCCGCCGGGCCGCTGTCCGCCTCGCGGGCCAGCACCACATGGGCCGAGGTACGGGCCGCCTCGCCCAGGTCGAGAAGCTCCACCGAGACATCCAGGTTGGCCGCCGACTTCAGCAGGAACACCAGTTCCGGGTCGGCCGCGTCGGCCGCCACCGGGCTCACCCCGGTGGTGCCCCGGACGGCCCGGAGCAGCGCGTCGTGCGCGAGCGCCGACATCAGGCCGCGTCCCGCCGCCTCCCGCGCGCTGCCGCCCGCGCCCGATCCGGCCGAGGTCGCCAGGTGCAGCCGGTCCCGGTTGTGGGCGCCGAAGGTGCGCACCGCGGCGGCGGGCACCCTGACCGGCTCCTTGCCGATCAATGAGGTCGCGGTGACCCAGGCCCGCGGGCGTACGCCGGTGCCGCCCCCGGTGGTCAGCGCCTCCGGGGCGAGTACGAGGTCCGCCGCGCCCTCACCGGCGGCGGCCTCGGTGTCCGCGGTCTCCACCGGCACGACGTGCTCGACGTACGCCTCCGCCGCCGCGTACAGCGCCCGCATCCGCGCGCCCGCCAGATGGTGCACGTCGAACGCGGCGATCCGGCGCCGCACCCCGGCCCCGAGCGCCACCTCGACCCGGCTGATCTTCAACGGGGTCTGGGTCAGGCTCTCGTCGTCGTACCGGCTGAAGATCCCGGTGAACGGGCGTACCAGTGCCGTGCTGATCCGGTTGAGGTCCTCGACCAGCGCCTCCGCGTCGCGGGCGGTCTCCACGGTCGGGGTGACGGGGAGCGCCAGGCCCGGCGGCAGCGCGTCGGGCTCGCGGTCGTCGAGGGCGGCGCAGCGGAGACAGCGGGGGTGGGGCTGGACCGGCTCGGCCATCACATCGAGCGACTCCAGGTCCTGGACGAGGACCTGGCCGTCCGTCTCCGCGGGCAGGGCGCCGGTGGCGATGCGGAAGATCTCGTAGCCGAGGAGGTTGCCGACCATCGCGGCGACCGGGCCGGACAGCGCGTTCCCCGAGGCCGTGACCGCGCCCGCGGCCTCGCCCCAGAGTTCGGCGGCGGGCCCGGGAGCCACGTTGCCGCCCAGCCGCAGGACCGCGCAGGACCAGCAGCCGGTGGAGGTGGCGGTGGCGAGCGGGCCGACGACGAGACGGCGGCCGAACGACCAGGCGGGGATCAGGGTCCGGCCCTCGGGCACTCCGGCGGCCAGCAGGCGGTGGGTGCGCGCGCCGGCCCCGGCGCCGGTCACCACGACCACGTCGTAGCCGTCGAGCGCCGCCCAGCCGGCCTCCGGCCCGGTGCCGGGGGCGCCCTGTCCGGCGTCCGTGTCCGGGACGATCCGCCCGATGTGCGCGCCCGCCCCGGCCGCCTCGGCGGTGACGTCGTCGAACGCGGCGGCCGTGCCGATCCGGACGCACCCGTTGCGCACCAGGCTCAGCGCGCACCAGCGGGCCACCTCGTCGTCGCCGAGGACGGCGACGCGGGTGGCGCGGAAGCGGGCGAAGCGTTCCGGAGCGCCGTCGGCGTAGTGGTCGACGTAGGCGATCTGGGCCGCGAACCGCTCGGCGACCCCGTCCGGCAGGGGCTGTGCCGTGCCGTCCGCCGCCGGTATGTCACGGGCGAACCCCCGGGCGTACAGGGTCTTGACGAGCTCGGCGGCCATCGCGCGCTGGGCCGGTCCGAAGCCCGCGCAGAGTTCGGAGAGCCGGTGGTGGCCGGTCAGGTGCGGGACGACGAGGGAGGCGAAGCGGTAGGCGGTGCGGCCGGTCAGATGGAAGCCGCCGTCGGCGTTGTGGAAGAGCACCCCGCCGGGGGTCTCGGTGAACAGCACGTCCTGGCGGATGCGCGGCCGGGTCCCGGCCAGCGAGTCGAACGCCCCGGTCCCCTTCCCGGCCGGCGTCCCGGTCGTGGCGGCTGCTCCGCCTGCGGCTACGGCTTCGCCTGCTACTGCTGCGGCGGCTTCGGCACTCTCGGCCATGGGTTCACACCTTCTCTGTGCGGCGGATGCGGATCCGGGCGGTTCTTCGTATGTGGGCGCGGAGCAGGGCATGGATGCGGTACGGGCCGGGCGGGCCGTCCTCCAGCAGTCCGGCGTCGGCCAGTTGCTCCAGCACGGCTTCGGTCTCCGGTGCGGTGTCCCCGGTCACCGGGATGTCCGGCGGGCCCGCCCCGACCCGGAACAGCGCCTCGGACAGCCGGGGGTCGAGCCGGTCGATCGCCCGGTCGAACAGACCGGAGACGGACAGGCCCGGGGAGTCGGTCAGGGTGAGCCGGGCGAGCGGGTCCTCGCCCAGCCAGTCGACGGCGTGGCCGAGCTCCAGCCCCGGCCGGGTCACCAGCCGGGCGGTCAGGATGCGCAGGGCGGCGGGGAAGTGTCCGCAGAGCGCGGCCAGCCGGCGGGCGGCCACGGGTTCCGCCTCGACGCGTTCGGCGCCGAGCGCGGCCAGCAGCAGGGCGTGGGACTCCGCCTCCGTGAAGGCGGAGAGCCGGTGCACCCAGCCCCCGTGGGTGGCGATGAGTCCGGCCAGTCCCATCCGGCTGGTGACGACGACGGCGATGGCGGGGCCGTCGGCCGGGAGCAGCAGCGGGCGCACCTGATCGGCGTCCACCACGTCGTCGAGGACGAGCAGGGCGCGTTCGCCCGCGCTCCCGGAGCGCAGGGCCTGCGACACCTCGGCCACGACCTCGGGGACACGGCGCGGTTCACCGTCGGGCCGGGTCATCCGGACGAGCAGCCGGCCGGCCGGGAAGGAGTCCCGCACCAGGTGGGCGACCTGGTGGGCGAGCGCCGACTTGCCGATGCCGGGCGCGCCCGACACCAGGACGGCGAGCGGCTGCCGGTCCTTCGCGCCGGGTTCGGCCGCCGCCGTGAGCCGGGCGACCATGGCGGCCGTCTCGGCCTCGCGCCCGGTGAAGTGGGGGACGGGGGGCACGGGCTGGACCCCGGGGGCGTCGACGACCTCCCCCTCGACGACCCGGACGGCGGAGGCGGGACCCCGCGCGGAGCCGGGCCCCGGCGCGGGCCCCAGCGCGGGGGCGGGCCCTCGGGCGGGGGCGGGCAGGGAGGCGGTGTCCGCCCTTCCCAGGTCCTCGCCGCGCAGGATCGCCAGCTCCAGCTGCCGCAGGGCGGGCGACGGGTCCACTCCCAGTTCGTCCAGGAGGAAGCCCTTGACCCTGCGGTACTCGGCGAGTGCCTGGGACTGCCGTCCGGTCCGGTAGAGCGCCTCGATCAGCTGCTCGTGGAACCGTTCGTGCCCGGGATATACGCGCGTAGCGGTCCACAGTTCGACGAGCGCCTCTCCGCAGCGCCCCAGCCCCAGCAGCAGGTCGCAGACCCGCTCCACGCCGCGCAGCCGCTCCTCCGCGAGCCGTGGCACCTCGTCCCGGTGCAGGACGTCGGAGCGCACATTGGCGAGCAGGGAGCCCTGCCAGAGCGACAGCGCGTCCTTGAGTGTGTAGAGCTCCGCCTCCGGGTCCTCGGACAGGGCCACGGCCCGGCGTACCTGGTCGCGGAAGCCGAGGAGGTCCAGGGTGTGCGGTGCGGCGGTGATCCGGTAGCCGCCGGGCACCGCTTCGATCGCGGTCTCGGTGACCCCGTGCTTGGTGAACAGCCGGCGCAGCCGCAGCACACAGGTCTGGAGGGCGGCCTTGGCGGTGGCGGGCTGCTCCTCGCCCCAGACGGCCCGCTGGAGATATTCGGCGGACACCACGGAGTTGGCGTGCAGCAGGAGGGCGGCGAGCAGGATCGTGGGCTTCGACGGCTGGAGTACGACGGTGTCGGGGCCGTCCGCGAGGGCCAGCGGCCCGAGGAGCTGAAACCGCATCACGGCTTCCGCCCTAGTCCCAGCCGTTGACCAGCTTGCACACCTGAACGGGCCCGGAGGAAACGGGCAGTCGCCCGAGGAGCTCGTCCAACTGCGTACAGATCGTGTGGACCGCGTGTCCGGGAAGCCGTTCCGGGGACCCCGCGGCGGGGGCGGCCGAGGCGGAACCGGTGGAGAGTGCGAGCGAGACGAGCGTGAGAGCGGTGACGGCGACGGCGCCGCGCACCGTACCGCGCGGCGTCCGCGAAAGCGGAGACAGCAAAGACACAGTCACGTTTTCCCCTTCGGCTGTGGCGTCCTGCCGGGGAGTCCCGGCACGGATGAATATGCCAGCGGGGAACGAGACGGGGCCGGGGCCGTGATGACAGCTTGCTGCACGGGGCGCGGCAGCTTCGTGCAGGGCGGACACGGGCCGGTTTCGGGACGAACGTGTTCGGCCCCGGGGCGTTTGGAGGAACGCCCCGGGGCCGGCACCGTCATTCTACGGTGACCGCTGTTGTCAGCCGTCCGTCGCGATCGCGTTCAGGACGTTCATCCGGCCCGCCCGGAAGGCGGGGACGAGCGCGGCGAACAGTCCGACGAAAGCCGAGCCGACGAAGACCGTGAGGATCGTCGGCCACGGGATCTCCAGGACCCCGAGGCCCTCCAGCGCGAGCAGCTTCTGCGCCGAGGTGCCCCAGCCCATCCCCAGGCCGAGTCCGAGCAGGGCGCCGAAGAGGGCGATGACCACGGACTCCAGACGGATCATGCGGCGCAGCTGGCGCCGGGAGAGCCCGATCGCCCGCATCAGGCCGATCTCCCGGGTCCGTTCGACCACGGACAGGGCGAGGGTGTTCACCACGCCGAGCACCGCCACGATGATCGCCAGGGCCAGGAGCCCGTACACGATGTTCAGCAACTGGCCGATCTGGTCCTTCAGTTCCTGCTTGAAGTCCGTCTGGTTCTGCACCTTGTACTGCGGGTACGCGTCGATCGAGGCCTTGAGGGAGGCGTAGGCCTCCTTCTCCTTGCCGTCCCGCGCCTTGGCGAACATGATCCCGTTCTTCGGCATCCGGTCGGCGGGGACGTACTGTTCGGCGGTCGTGATGTTGGTGTACATCGCGCCCGTGTCGACGCTCGTGTCGTCCGAGGTGATCGCGGCGACCTTCAGCTTCGCCGTGTCGCCCGCCTTGAACGCGACCGTGATCTCGTCGCCGACCTCGACGCCGTGCTCCTTCGCGTAGCCGTCGCCGACCGACATGGCGTTCTTGCCGTACGCGGCGGCCAGATCACCGGCGACCGTCTCGCGGCGCAGGTCGTCCTTGTACGTGGGGTCGGCGGCGACGATCTCCTCGTCGTTCGCGACACCGTCGGGTGCGGTGATCCTGACGTCGATGGTCCGGTACTCGGTGAGGTGCTCGATGCCGGGCGCCGATTCCAGCGCCTTCGCGGCCTGGGGCACGATCAGCTGGCCGGTGGGCGACTGGACGATGAAGTCCGCGCCGACCGACTTGTCGAGCTCGTCGGTGGCCGAGGCCACCATGGACGAGCCGACGACCGAGAGGCAGGCCACCAGGGCCAGGCCGATCATCAGGGCCGCGCCGGTCGCCCCCGTACGCCGGGGGTTGCGCAGCGCGTTGCGCTCCGCCAGCCGGCCGACCGGGCCGAACAGCCGCAGCACGACCACGCTGAGCGCCCGCACCACCAGACCGGCCAGCAGCGGGCCGATCACGATGAAGCCGATCAGGGTGAGGAACACGCCGAGGGCGAGGAACAGCGATCCCTCGCTCGCCTTGTCGGCCTGGGTGGTGGCCCACAGCGCGGCGCCTCCGGAGCCCGTGAGGACCAGGCCGATACCCGCCCGGATCCAGCCGGACTTCGCGTCCGCCGGGGTCCCGGCCTCGCGCAGCGCGGCCATCGGGGAGACCTTGCCGGCCCGGCGGGCCGGGATGTAGGCGGCGAGGACGGTGACGACGATGCCGAGCACGAGTCCGGTCGCCGGGGTCGTCCAGGCGAGGGTGAGGTCGCCGGTGGAGAGCTCCATCCCGATGGAGCCCATCAGCTTCATCAGCCCGACGGCGAGCCCGACCCCGGCGGCGACGCCGAGGACCGATCCGACGATGCCGAGGAGTACCGCCTCCACCAGTACGGACCGGTTGACCTGCTTGCGGCTGGAGCCGATGGCCCGCATCAGGCCGATCTCACGGGTGCGCTGGGCCACCAGCATGGAGAAGGTGTTGACGATCAGGAAGATGCCGACCAGCAGGGCGATCCCGGCGAAGCCGAGCATCGCGTACTTCATGACGTCGAGGAAGGACCCCATGGAGTCCTTGTTGGCGTCGGCGGCCTCCTGCTGGGTCTGGAGCGTGTACGGGGCCGGGTCGCCGAGCGCCGAGGCGACGTTCTTCTTCACCTGCGTGTCACTGACGCCGGGTTCGGCGGTGACGGAGACATGGGTGAAGGCGCCGGGCGTGCCGAGCAGCTTCGCCTGGGCGGTCGCGGTGTCGAGGTAGACGATCGCGGCGCCCGGGTTGGTCACCTTGAACGAGGCGATCCCGCTGATCCGTGCCGTGATGTCACCGGTGACGGCGATCGTGCGCAGTTCGTCGCCGATCTTCAGGTGGTGCTTCTCGGCGGTGTCGGCGTCGACCATCACCTCGGTGGGGCCGCGCGGGGCGTGGCCGGAGGTGATCTCCATGGAACGCAGGTCGTTCCGGGTCCAGTTGCCCGCGAGCGTCGGGGCGCCGGTCTCCGACCCCATGTTCTTGTTGTGGCTGTCGACGACGGTGACCGACGCGCTCATGACGGCGCCCTCGGCCCGCTCCACCCCTTCGGCCTTCCCGGCCAGCTGGACGACGGAGGCGGGCAGCGACTCGGGCTTCCCGTTGTCCGGCATGCCGTCGCCGCCCTTCGGCGACTTCGGGCTGATGGTGACATCGGCCGATGTCGCCGCGAAGAGCTTGTCGAAGGTGGTGTTCATCGTGTCGGTGAAGACGAGCGTGCCGCACACGAACGCCACCGACAGCATGACCGCCACGGCGGACAGCGCCATCCGCCCCTTGTGCGCGAGGAAGTTGCGCATCGAGGTCTTCCAGACGGTCATGACGTCCGCCCGCGTGCGTCGAAGTGCTTCATCCGGTCCAGGACCTGGTCGGCCGTCGGGTTGTACATCTCGTCGACGATGGAACCGTCGGCGAGGTAGAGCACCCGGTCCGCGTAGGAGGCGGCCACCGGGTCATGGGTCACCATGACGATGGTCTGGCCCAGGTCGTCGACCGACCGGCGCAGGAAGGACAGCACCTCGGCGCCGGCCCGTGAGTCCAGGTTCCCGGTGGGCTCGTCACCGAAGATGATCTCCGGCTGCGAGGCCAGGGCGCGGGCCACCGCGACACGCTGCTGCTGACCGCCCGACAGCTCGGTCGGCCGGTGCTTCAGCCGCTCGGAGAGACCCACGGTCTCCACGACCTGCCGGAGCCAGCCCGCGTCGGGCTTACGGCCCGCGATGTCCATCGGCAGCGTGATGTTCTCGATCGCGTTGAGCGTCGGAAGCAGGTTGAACGCCTGGAAGATGAAGCCGATCCGGTCCCGGCGGAGCTGGGTGAGCTTCTTGTCCTTGAGCTTCGTGATCTCGGTCTCGTCGAGGAAGATCTCGCCGGAGGTCACGGTGTCGAGCCCGGCCAGGCAGTGCATCAGGGTCGACTTGCCGGAGCCGGACGGCCCCATGATCGCCGTGAACTGCCCCCGGGCGATGTCCACATCGACATGGTCGAGCGCGACGACCCGGGTCTCCCCCGCCCCGTACGCCTTCACGACCTGCCGTGCTCGCGCAGCGACGGCCGTACGCCCTCCAGTGCCCCCGTGCCTGGGAATGGTTACAGCCGTTGTCACGGTTTATCTCCTATGTCGGTCAATGGCGGAACGTCTCTGCGTACGTTCCGAGTCTCGGGTGGGGAGGGGCCCCGGCGCGATGGTGCTCAGCGCAGTCCTGTGGTGGGGTTTTCCCCACCCCGCCCCCCGTTGCGGGCCGCATTCGCGACGTAGGGAAAGGCTAAGGAACGGGCCCTCGCCGTCACGTCCTCCGCCGGGAGGAACGGCCCCCGGGCACAACTGAGGACAAACCCCTAGGGGTCCTCGCCCCCCGGCGGGGTCCGGCGTAAGGGGTCGTGAATACCCCCGGCGCGACCCGGCCGGTACCGGCCCCGTTCCCCGTGGCCCTCCCGCCGGGCGACGCGCGGTGAGACAGTGTCCCGGGAAATACATGCATAGGGAAGGAAAATCTGTGGGCGGCACGGACGGCGACACGGCGGCGATATCCGGTCCGGCCGCGGAACCCCCCGACCGCCCCGGAGCCCTGCCCCCCGACCCCGTGGCCGCGTCCCCCGGTCCCGGAGCCACGCCGCCCGGTCCGCCCGCCACGACGCCCGACGGTCCGCCCGACGGGCCGAAGGGCCGCCCCGGCACTCCCCGGGGCCGCCGCCCCGTCGTCGCGGCACTGATGCTCGGCATGGCGCTCGCCGCCATCGACGGCACCATCGTCTCCACCGCCGTACCCCAGATCGTCGGAGACCTCGGCGGGTTCGCGGTCTTCTCCTGGCTCTTCTCCGGCTACCTCCTGGCCGTCACCGTCACCCTCCCCGTGTACGGGAAGCTCTCCGACACCTTCGGCCGCAAGCCCGTCCTGGTCGCCGGGATCATCCTCTTCCTCGTCGGCTCGGTACTCTGCGCCGCCGCCTGGAACATGGCCGCGCTGATCGCCTTCCGCGTCGTGCAGGGCCTCGGCGGCGGCGCCCTCCAGGGCACGGTGCAGACCATCGCCGCCGATCTCTACCCGCTCAAGGAACGCCCCAGGATCCAGGCCAAGCTGTCCACGGTCTGGGCCACTTCGGCCGTCGCCGGCCCGGCGGTCGGCGGGCTGCTCGCCGCGTACGCCGACTGGAGGTGGATCTTCCTGATCAATCTCCCGGTCGGGGGCCTCGCCCTCTGGCTGGTCGTCCGCCACCTCCACGAGCCGTCCCGGCCCCGCCCCGCCACCAGGCCCCGGATCGACTGGGCGGGCGCGCTGGCCGTCTTCGCGACCGGCGTCCTGCTGCTCACGGCGCTGGTCCAGGGCGGCGTCGCCTGGCCCTGGCTCTCCGCACCCTCGCTCGCGCTGTTCGGCACCAGTGCCGTGCTCGCCGCTCTCACCGTCGCCATCGAGCGCCGGGCCGCCGATCCGATCATCCCGGGCTGGGTCTGGCGGCGCCGGACGATCGCCTCGGTCAACCTGGCCCTGGGCGCGATGGGGCTGCTGATGGTCGCACCGACCGTCTTCCTGCCGACGTACGCCCAGTCCGTCCTCGGGCTCGGCCCGATAGCGGCCGGTTTCGTGCTCTCCGTGATGACGCTGAGCTGGCCGGTCTCGGCCGCGTTGTCCAACCGGGTCTACCACCGCATCGGCTTCCGGCTCACCGCGATCATCGGCATGAGCGCCGCCCTGCTGATCCTGCTGGCGTTCCCGTTGCTGCCCTACCCCGGCGCGGCCTGGCAGCCCGCCCTGATCATGCTGCTGCTCGGCGCGGCCCTCGGACTGTTCCAACTCCCGCTGATCGTGGGCGTCCAGTCGACCGTGGGCTGGTCGGAACGCGGTACGACGACGGCGTCCGTCCTCTTCTGCCGCCAGGTGGGCCAGAGCATCGGCGCGGCGCTGTTCGGCGCCGTCGCCAACGGGGTGCTGGCCTCCCGGCTGACCGACGCCCCGGTTCCCGGGCTGACCGGCGACCTGGACGCGATCTCGCACGCCCTGGACGAACCGGGCTCCCTCTCCGCCGCCGCGACGGACCATCTGCGCCGGGCCGTCGACGCGGCGGTCGACCATGTCTACCTCGGCGCCGCCGGAGCGGCAGCGCTCGCCCTGCTCGTACTCGTCCTTCTCGCCCCGCGCCGCTTCCCGATCCTCGACGAAAGCGCCGAAAGCGTCCGTTAGGCAACCAGGAAGTGGACAACCGCCCTTCTGCCAAGGGTATTTAGGCGTACCCCCTCCCCACCCGGGGTACCCGTTAGTAATCTACGCGCATCAACCGGCGCTCCGGCGCCTCCGCTTCAGCCTTGCACGTCCACCCCAAGGGCCCCCAGCCATGCAAGGAAAGGCGCAGTACCCGATGCCGACCAACGACCCGCACCCTCCCCCCTACCAGCACGACTACCTACTGCCCTGGCAGAGTTCGCCACCCGAGCCGGCGCAGTTGCCAGCGGCCCGGCCCCTGTGGCCCGCCCCGTGCGAGGACGCCCCGGCGGCCGGCCCCGGCCAGGCATCCGCCCGGCTCGGCGATCTGCGCCGGCTGCGCGCCGCGTACCGCGTCCTGCGCCGGGTGGCCACCTTCACCGCGCTCAGCTATTTCGTGCTCTTCCTCGTGCTCTCCGCCTACGTTCCCGAGTTGATGACCCGCCGGATGGGCGGGGGCCTCACCCTCGGTCTGCTGATGGGCCTGGGCCAGCTCCCGGTCATCGGGCTCGCGATCCGTGTGTACGAGCGGACCGCCGAACGGACGGTGGACCCGCTCTCGGAGGCGTTGCACGACGACGGCCGCCCCCGTACCGGCGCCCCTGCCCACCGCCGTGCGCATGCCGCACCCACTCCCCGTACACACACCCGTACATCCAACGACCGGGCGGGACGATGAACGGCTTCGACGAGTCCGCGCAGACCATGTCCCTGGTGGCGTTCATCGCCGTGGCCACGGTCGCCCTGCTGCTCTGTGTGATGACCGGCCCGGAACGCGACGACCTCAACACCTTCTACACCGGCTACCGCACGCTCTCCCCGTTGCGCAACGGCCTCGCCATCGCCGGGGACTACCTCTCGGCGGCCACCGTCCTCGGCGCCACCGGCCTCACCGCCCTCACCGGCTACGACGGACTCGTGGTCGCCCTGAGCACCGTGCTCTCGCTGGTCCTGCTGATGTTCCTGCTGGCCGAACCCCTGCGCAACGCGGGCCGGTTCACCATCGGGGACATGCTCACCCGCCGGGCACCGGGCCGCGCGGTCCGCATCACCGCCTGCGCCGCCGCGCTCGCCGCGCTCGTGCCCCTGATGGTCGTCCAGCTCGCGGGCAGCGGAAATCTGCTCGCCTTCATGCTGGGCTTCGACAGCTCCGGATTCCGCACCGGGTCCATCGTCGCGCTCGGCGTCGTGATGATCGCGTACTCGGCGATCGGCGGCATGAAGGGGACCACCCTCATCCAGATCGTGAAGACGGTGGTCCTCCTCGGCGCCTCGCTGCTCGTCTCCGCACTCGTGCTCAACCGTTACGACTGGAGCCTCGGCGCCCTGCTCCAGGCCGCCGTACGCGGCAGCGGGGCCGGGGCGGCGTACCTGCACTCCGGGCTCCAGTTCGACGGCAACGACCTGGACATGATCAGCTCCGAACTGACCCTGGTGCTCGGCGTCGCGTGCCTCCCGCACATCACCATGCGGATGACCAGCGTCAGCAGCGCCCCCGCGGTCCGCCGTTCACTGTCCTGGGCCATCGCCATCGTCGCCGCCATCTGCCTGCTGCTCACCCTCGCCGGCTTCGGCGCGGCGGCGCTCATCGGCCATGCGCAGATCATCGAGGCCGGGGCCCAGGGCAACAGCGCCATCCTCCAGGTCAGCGGCGCGGTCGCGGGCGGCGGCGGCGCCGGTGCGCTGATCGTCACGCTCATGACCACGGCGATCTTCCTCACCCTGCTCGCCTCCGTCGCCGGAATGATCCTGGCCTGCGCGAACTCCCTGGCCCACGACCTGATCGCCCACGGTCTGCGCAGGCCGGGCAAGCCGCCCCTGAAGGAACGCACCGAGATGGGCATCGCCCAGGCCGCGGCCGTCGCCATCGGCCTGCTCACCATCGCCCTCGCCGTCCTCGCCCGGCACTGGAACCTCCAGGCCCTGGTGACGCTCTCCTTCTGCGTCGGCGCCTCGGCCCTGGCCCCGGCGCTCGTCTACAGCATGTTCTGGCGCCGCTTCACCCGCACCGGCCTGCTCTGGACGCTCATCGGCGGCACCCTCAGCGTGCTGGTCCTCTTCACCGGCACCAACCTGATCTCCGGCTCGCCGGACGCGGTGTTCCCGGACGACGACTTCAACTGGTTCCCGTACACGACGACGGGCCTCGTCTCGGTCCCGTTCGGCTTCCTGGCGGGCTGGCTGGGCACCGTGTTCACCCGCCGGGGAACCGAGGAGCAGCGCGAGCAGTACGAGGCGGTGGAGCCCCTGATCCTCGCGGGCACGCCCGGACGGGGGCGGTGAGAAGGGGCGACGAGGGGGCGGCGTGGTCGGCCACGCCGTGGTCGTAGGCGATGGACGTCACGCGCGCTCGCGCCGGAGTACATCCGGTTCGAACACGGCGGCACGGTCATGAACGTGGCGGCGAAGGATCCGCACCCGCGTCATTCCACCCGGGGAGGGCCATCAGCACTCGGGCAGGCCGGGGGCGGGGTCCTGATCCGTGCTCACCTCCCCTGCCGGAACATTGCCCCAGTAGTCCTCGCCCTTGAAGCGAGTCCAATACCAGATGTCGTTGCCTCCCGAGTGGGAGCGGCCATGCCCCCAGCACGAATAGCGGCTGGAGGTACCGGCGAGTGTGTGGACGACCTCGGAATCTTCAGCGCGTTGCCGGTACAGCTTGGTCCCTGGCTTGCCTCCTGTGCAGTACAGGACCTTGAAGCGGACCTCGCACTCGGCGGCCTGGGTGGGCAGGCTGGTGTCCGGCCCGCCATCAGGCGTACTGCGCCCGGACGGTGTTGCGACGGGAGCCACTTTCTGCGGCGCTCCATCGCTGGCCGCGTCGCTCCCGCCGCCCCACGTGAAGGCGGCGGCGTTGACCAACCCGAACACCCCTCCACCGACGGTCGTGATCACAGCTGCGACAAGCGCGACTTTGCCGGCCTCGGTCAGACCGCCGAACCACTCCCGCGCCCGACGCGCGCGCGATGGCTGCCGGGGTAAAGGAACTGGTCCGGAACCCGGGTCAGGGGTCGGGTCCGGGTCGCTGCTCGGAGTCGGCGGAGTTGGCGGAGTTGGCGGAGTTGGCGGAGTTGAGGACAACGAAGCCTCCTGGCCTTTCCCTTGAATGGTTGAGGTCAGGACAATAGAGGACTTCGGGTGATCAATACCACAAAGCAAGGTCAGGGCACATGGCGCCTGTTGACGCCGAAGCGACCTCGACGCAGGCGCCGCCGTTGTTGCTGTACGAGGACGTGAAGCAGTCAGGACTTGTCCGGGCGGTCATGTTGCTCGTTAGGGTGCGAGCGTGTCCAAGACGAGCGTGAGCAACGAGACCAGCAGCATGGTCTGCCTGTGGGTTGAGCCGTGGGGAACCGATCACTGGATGGGTCCGGGTGAAGAGTTCACCGTCGTGACCGAGACGGATCCGGAGCACTCGCCGTTCAACGTGGTCGTGCATGATCAGGGCATTACGGTGTGGGTGAATTCGGGCAGCGACGCCGAGGTCTTCGACAGGAACGGCGACCCTGTGCCGTGTGGGCATCAGAGGCCGGCCGAGGGCGACCACTGAGGCGTGTTCGGCCGTCAGGTTCGGAGCCGGACGACCAGGGTTGCCGCCGTCGCAGCGCCACCCCAGCGTCGCCCAAGTCACAGCCGCACGCCCCGAGTTGCTCCTCCACCACGACGATGTCCTCCACGCCTACCGCAACGGCGCCCCCATCCTGAACCTCCGCCGCACCTGGCACGTGGACTCCACATGGCTCACCGCACAATTCGGCACCTGGGACGAACCCCGCCGCGAACGCTCGACCGCCGCCGTCGCACGAGAACCGGCATCCCGCCCACCCCGGTCACCCCGCTCCTGAAGGACAGGAATCCTCATTCACGCCCGTGCGGGACCGGTGGGAGAGCCGGGCTCGTCCACCGGGGCCAAGAATTTCGGGCGCCGATGTCGAGAACCCGTGTCCCGCTCCGTCCCCGTAGTGAACGCGGCCAGAATGGGCCGCACCACAGCGAGGAGAGACACCATGGCCAAGTACCTGCTGCTCAAGCACTACCGCGGCGCTCCGGCCTCGGTCAACGACGTTCCGATGGACCAGTGGACGCCCGAAGAGGTCTCGGCCCACGTGCGGTACATGAACGACTTCGCGGCCCGGCTGGAAGGAACCGGCGAATACGTCGACAGCCAGGCGCTCGCCCCCGGGGGAACGTTCGTCCGGTACGACGGTGAGGGCCGTCCCCCGGTCACCGACGGCCCCTTCGCCGAGACCAAGGACCTCATCGCCGGCTGGATGGTGATCGACGTCGACAGCTACGAGCGCGCCGTCGAACTGGCCGGGGAACTGTCGGCCGCGCCCGGGGCCGGCGGGAAGCCCATCCACGAGTGGCTCGAACTTCGCCCGTTCCTGACCGCGCAGCCCACCGTCACGGAGTGACCTTCCAGGTGGACGAGGCATCGCTCCGGCGCCTGACGCCGGAGGTGCTCGGGGTCCTCGTCCGCCGCGGAGCCGATTTCGCGGCGGCCGAGGACGCCGTGCAGGACGCGCTGGTCGAGGCGGTCCGCGTCTGGCCCGCCGGACGGCCGCAGGACCCCAAGGGCTGGCTGATCACCGTGGCCTGGCGCCGGTTCCTCGACGCGACCCGGGCGGACAGCGCCCGCCGCCGGCGTGAGGACCGGCTCGACGAGGAGCCGGCGCCCGGCCCCTCGCCCGCGGTGGACGACACGCTCCAGCTCTACTTCCTGTGCGCCCATCCGTCGCTGACACCGTCATCCGCGGTCGCGCTCACGCTGCGCGCCGTGGGCGGGCTGACCACCCGCCAGATCGCCCGCGCCTACCTGGTGCCCGAGGCGACCATGGCGCAGCGCATCAGCCGGGCCAAGCGCACGGTCTCCGGCGTACGGTTCGACCGCCCCGGCGACGTCGCCACCGTGCTGCGCGTCCTCTATCTGGTCTTCAACGAGGGGTACTCCGGCGATATCGACCTCGCCGCCGAGGCCATCCGGCTCACCCGGCAGCTCGCCGCCGTGGTCGACCACCCCGAGGTGGCGGGACTGCTCGCCCTCATGCTGCTCCACCACGCCCGGCGCGCCGCCCGGACCGCGCCGGACGGCGGCCTGGTGCCGCTCGCCGAGCAGGACCGCGGCCGGTGGGACACCGTGTCGATCGCTGAGGGAGTCGGGATCCTTCAGGCGGCCCTGGCCCGGGACCGGCTGGGCGAGTTCCAGGCCCAGGCCGCCATCGCGGCACTGCACGCCGACGCGCCCACCGCCGAGGAGACCGACTGGGTGCAGATCGTGGAGTGGTACGACGAACTCGTGCGCCTGACCGACAACCCGGTCGTCCGGCTCAACCGCGCGGTGGCCGTCGGCGAGGCCGATGGACCGCGCGCCGGTCTGTCGGCGCTCGCGTCACTGGACGACTCGCTGCCCCGCCACAGCGCGGTGGCGGCGTACCTCCACGAGCGTGACGGCGACCCGGAGACGGCGGCGCGGCTGTACGCCGAAGCGGCCCTGAAGGCCCCCAACCTCGCCGAGCGCGACCACCTGACCCGCCAGGCGGCCCGGCTCAACACGCGGCGGCGTGGCTGACGGCTCGCGCGTACGCTCGCTCTCGGGTTCTGCCATCCACCAAGGGGTCGTCGCCGGGGGGTCGGTGGGCCACTGGCCTCCCCAAAGAACCGGGGAAGAAACTACCTCCCTCCCTCCCCTCCCAACTGGTCACCCACAAGGGTGACTTGTTTGCATGCCCGGGGCGGGGCCCGTTACGTTCGGCGAAACAACCTCACACGCAAACGGCCCCCGGCCGGGACGGCAATCCCGATCGAGGGCCTGACCAATCAGGAAGAAGCACCTTCCCCATGGCTGATTCGCAGTCTAATACGCCCCTGCGCGCCGTAGCCGGAGCTCCGACCTCCGGCGTGATCCACGTCCGCACGCGCCTCACGGCCCGCTTCACCGTGATCTCCAACTCCCTTGCGCAGCGCCCCGGCAGCGCCGTCACGGTCGGCGTCGCCGCGTTCATCCTCTCGTTGCCGGACGGCGCCCGGGTGAGCGTCCCCGCGCTGTGCGCGCACTTCACCGAGGGCGAGATCCTGATCTCCCGCGCGCTGCGGGAGCTGGAGGACGCCGGGTACCTGGAGCGGCGCCGGGTTCGCGGGTCCGGCGGGCTGATCGGTACGCGAACGTACTTCCACGACGTGCCCGGCCACACTGACAGCCGGACCGCTGCCCGGACCGCCGACCGGATCGCCCCACCGCCTGTGCCGCCTGTGCCGCCTGAGTCGGAGGGGTGGCCCTCCGAAGAGACGGACGACGAGTCCGTCACCACCCCCGAGGCCGACGCATGCGGGGACCCGACCCCCGCTCCGTACACCCCCGTTGCCCCGCCTCCGCTCGCACTCACCGATGCCGACCCGCAGGCCGTCGCGATCCTGGCCTCGCTGCGTATCGTCGACTCCCGGCTCATCCTGTCCCGGCGCGAAGTGGCCGCGCTCGCCCCCGCCGTCACCGCCTGGCTCGCGCAGGGAATCGGCGCCGAGCAGATCACCGATTCGCTCGCCCTTGATCTGCCCACCCCGCTACGCGCCCGACCGGCCCGCATCCTGGCCTACCGGCTCGGCGAAGCCCCCGTTGCCGTACCCGCCGCACCGGACCTACTGCCCTGGCAGACCTGCGACGGTGGCTGCGAGCGCGCCTTCCGCGCCGCCAGCCCCGGCAACTGTCTCGACTGCGACACCCCGCCCCAGAGCGCGGACCCCGCAGACCCCACAGACCGCGACTCCATCAAAACCGTGCGCGCCGCCATGACCGACCGGGCCGACCGGGCCCACCGGGGCAGGAAGGGCCGCGCCTCCAACAGGGGCACCGCCGTCACCTGAAGGCACCCCCACCGCCCTCAGCCCTCCGCCGCCCCGTCGTCCTCCACCGGCAGCCGGTCCCGCAGAGCGTCCCTGTCGACAGGGACCGGAGGTCACTCGGCTACCCGTCGAGCCAGCTCAGGGGGTCGCTCTCGGCCACCCCTGTCTCCGTACGGCAGGTGAAGGTCAGAGGAACACCCAAGGATGCCAACTCAGCGAGCGCATCAGGCGAAACAAGGATCTCCGATCCCGTCTCCACTGTGCCTGCGATATCCACATGCACCGAGCAACCTTCCCGAATCAGCGCGCGCACATTCTCAAGCCTGGGCCGGATCCGAGCGACCAGCGAGAAGACCTGCTGCTCTAGCGTGCCACCTACGGACTCCCCGAAGCTCCATGCCCAGGAGTCCGGACTTGAGTCGATTCGCGAGGTTTCCGCCAGCGACTGCGCATTCACCCCGAGGGCCGACGCCACGAAATCCACATCAATATCAATCTTGCCGACCATCAGGGTGACGCCGACACCCCGCCAGCTATCGACCGAGCCCATGACAACCCCACTCTTTCATTGGATCAGCGCGCATTCAGGTTCGGCTTGAGGAGCAGGGGAACACCCAGAGAGGCGACCCTCGATACAACGGGAGAGGAGAAGAAGGCACGGGAATCATTGTCCGCAAATCCATGGACAGCCAGGCAGACTTCACATCCCTCCGCCATCATTTCTCGCAGCTGGGGAGCACAATGCTCTGCCAAAAGCAAAATCTCATCCAATTGCTCAGAGAGCTTCCTGGTCGTGCGCTCGTCGCATTGGAGCCGCCACTGACCGTCGATCTCGCCCGGCGGGCCCCAACGATCCTCTCCTGGCGCACGGACCGCAGTCGGCTCCAGCCCCAGACGGGCCGTCACCTCGTCAGGGTCGAGATCGCTCTTCTTCACCACCAGGGACACATCCGTAAGAACCCACTCCGCACCCGCCTGCCCCAAGCCGAAACCCACTGCTCCACCCCATCCTGCTCGTGCCGTTCTTCCCATTATTTGAACTCGCGACATGCGGCCCAGTGAACGTTCCCCATATCTCCCTTGAGGAGATCTGACAGCATCGTACGCTGAGCAACCGTTGTGGAATTTTCGTACACGGTGAAACCACCGGCCCCCTTGGCTTCCGGGGGTGCGAGGGTGTAATTCGGTATACGATCCCCAGGCCCAAAGGTCTCCAAGGCCCCTCCGGGATAAGACCCGCCTTCAATCGCAACTCCATTCAGGCCTGGAATCCTATCACCGTGCGGCACATAGAATGATATTTTCGTTCCTGGCGGAACGACTATCTCGCCGGCCCCCATTTCGATGTATCCATGGCCGGCCAGCACCGTTTCCCCGTCCGAGCGCCCACCCTTCAGCACTCGACTCGCATAATATCGACCGTCCGTATCGGGCCACGATCGCGAAAGAGGCTCTGGTTTACTTTCGACAACAGCCCGACGAACATCTTCAAAATCTGGAAGCGGAGAGCCGGAACCTCTACTCGCCAACCCATCGAGGAGTCTGCTGCTGCGACCGGGAATACTCTCTTTGGGGGATAGTCTCGCGCTTGCTCTGGCTCCGCCGAGCCCCTTCGTGCCGAATAACTCCGGCACCATTCGCCCCAAACCCTCACTCGGGTCACTCTTGAAACTCTCGATCAGTGCGGCCGGGATTCGCTCCGGGTGGGCGGCGGTCGTGACGAGCCCCGCCAGGGTCATGTTGCTGTGCCGCAGGTAGTCGGCCGGGTGGGTCACGTTGTAGGGGTCCAGCGGATTCAGCCCGCGGGCGAAGTTGGCCAGGCCCGCCGTGCCCTTGACCACGCCGCCCACGAAGTGTGTGAATTCCACCGACTGTGCACCTGCGTAGTCTCCTATCCCGGCCAGCGCCGCAGTTGCTGGCGGCGGCTCCGCCGGAGCGTGCTCCATCGCCGCCTCAAGGACACGCTGAACCGACTCGGCGGCCCCGTCGCGCTGGCGCCGTGCCTCGGCCAGGAGCTCCCGGGCCTGCTCGGACAACGCCTCGCCGGAATCGGCACCACGTATCGGCTCCGGTCCAGGATCACGGCCTGCCTTGACTGCCGCGCTGTATGTATCGACCTTCGCCATGTAGGCGTCGTGGGCGCCTTTGGAGATCTTCTCGGCTTGCTTGTACAAGTCGATCGCCTGCTGCGCCTGCGTCTGGGCCCACTCCACGGTGTCCGTGTAATGCAGCAGCGCCTTGCCGGCCGCCTCACAGGCATCCGCCGCTCGCATCCAGTCCGCCGGATGCAGGGCGAATCTCTCCCGGAAGGCATCCGCCGCCGCACCTTTCCAACTACCCGAATCCAGCGCCCGCATCCCCGCGCCAACCCGGTCGAAGGCAGTCTGGAAGTCCGTGAAATGCTTCGCTGACTCCCGGATCGCGGAAGGCGTACCGTGAATGAGCTCATTCGCCTGCTCTGTTTGACCGAGCTGCTGTTCCCGTACCGACGCGCCGAGGCCAGAGGCAACGTCGTCACCCCAATCCTCTGCGCCGTCCGCCCAGTCGTGGGCCCCGACGTAGTCGAGGGCTCCGCCGATCCCATTGGTTGCCTTGTCGACCCCTTCACCGACCAGGCTCTTGGTGGACTCCCAGCCGCCCTCCAACTTCCCCAGGCCTTTGTTGACCAGGCCTCCCCAGTCCGTCATCAGGGATCGCCACGCTCAGTGCCCGGGTCCTGTGCGATGTCCGTGAGCTTGCTCCAGTGCGTGGGCGCAGCGACGTCGCTGTACGTCTCTCTCCAGACGTTCTTGCTCTCGTCCCAGGCCGTCTCGAAAGACTCCCTGCTGTAGTCCGCGTCCCGGACGTGCGTGTACAGATTCTCGGACAGAACCCCTCGCCAATCCTGGCCCACGACGTCCGCCTCGGACGCGTACGGATTTCCCATCGCCGCATTCGTCAGTACCTTGAAACTGCCCTGGATGTACTGATCCTGCTCGTGCATCAAACCCGCTGATAAACCCACATCTGTCGCAAATTTATTACCTTTCTGCACAAGCGACCGGACCCCCCACCCCCAGCGCTCGCAGAAAACACCCAGCGCTGAAGTGAGACCATCGTGGCCCGTCTCAAGCCCCGACAGCTTCAGCGCGGAGAAATTTCCCCCCATACTCGCCGAACCGATCCACCCCAGTTCCTTCAGCTCTCCCAGAGTCTCCGTGATCCCCCGCGCGATCTCATCAAGCGCCAGCTTGGACATGTCGAGGTCCGGCCCTTCGCCGCTCACGCCGCCTCCCCATCGAGCGCCGCAGCGTCCGGCACGATGCCACGTACTGGCGGGAACACCATTCCGTCGGGACCCGCCGCGTTCAGCGCCACCCCACACGGGAAGTCCAGCACCGGAATCACCTCGTCCAGCAGCCGTGCGCCGATCATCCGCCGGTACGGCCACTCCCGCCCGGTCTCGTCCCGCGCCTCCGCGAACCGGAACAGCGCCTCCTCATCCGAGAACGCGCAGATCCAGTACAGGCCACCAAGGTCAGCCGTCCACAGCCCGCCACTCTCATCTCGCGGCACCAAGACCGCCCGGCTGCGGAAGTCCGTCAGCCTCTCCAGTACCGCCTCCCGCGCATCCCGAACCGGATCAACGTCCACGGGCAGCAGAGGCGCTGCGCACGCACCTGCTGTGATGGCTGGCGCTGAAGCCAACCGCGCAGCCGCCTCCGCCCGTAGTTGGCCCCACTCTTCGTCAAACCCCACCCAGAACTCCCCCATCAGTTCTTCGCAGGCCAGCCCTCGCCAGCGACGCCTGGCACGCTCGGGAGGACGAACGTATCCCGACCTACCTGCCTGAAGGCCGCCGTACGTCACGATCGCCCGCATCGAAGTGCTGAATCGGCCTGATCCAGTGCCCGTTGCCCTCAGAAGCTGCGTTCATGTCGATCACCGAGGTCGACGCTGAGAGCCGGATTCTGGATCGGATGACCCCGGGGTAGTGCTGTGACCGCATAGGTTCCCCGGGTTGCAGGTCCTGCTGCAACAGCGAGGGCGTCCTCCCCCAGCGCATGCCTTCTTCGTCTGCTGCAGCCGCTGCCCCTCCTGGCAGGTCAGTCTGCGTACTCGTACCGGTTCCGACATCGCTTTTCCCCTGCAGGATGGACCAGTCACGCCCGAACCCGGCGCGGCTCGCTCAGCATCACCTGTCATGAGCGATGCGGAGCCCCTTCTCAACTGGCTGCAGAACTGGTACTCGCAGCAGTGCGACGGCGGCTGGAGGCACGAGTGGAGCGTAGATCGCCACGCTCGACAACTCGGCTGAACCATCGGCATCGATCTGGAGCAGAGGGGCCTGGAAGGGCGCGAGTACACCCTCCAAGAGGTCAGCCGCAGCACGCAGGGCTGGGTGCATACCTGGACCGCTGAGAAGATCTTCCACGCCGCGTGCGGCCCCGGAAACCTCGCCGAGGCCCCCACCCTCTTTCGGGGACCTGGGCTACAACGACCGTCTCTTGAGCCGCTATACAGCCGGAGACACCGAACCGGTCAACCTGTGCGGTCGGAGCAGCAGCCGGCGGAGCGCCCGTCCTCAGCGCCCCACCCCACCGCCCTCAGCCCTCCGCCTCGTCGTCCTCGGCCGGGGTCACGCGTCCGGTGAGCGCCGCGAGCGAGTTGCGTACGTGCTTCATGTGCGCCTGCACCTCCTCGCGGCCCTCCTCGTGCTCGCGCAGGACGCGTTCCGTCTCGCGGACCACCCGCTCCTCGCGTACCCGGGCCTCGGCGAGGAGTTCGGCGGCGCTCGCCTCCGCGTCCTCCTGGCCGTGCCGGACGGCTTCCTCGGTCTCCGCGAGGGCTCGCTTCGCCTCCGCGAGGAGTGCCTCGGCCCGCTCGGTCAGCTCGGCGTGCCGGGCGGCCGACGCGGCTTCCTCCGCCGCGAGTTCGGCCTCCGAGACCTTCCAGCGCTCGGCGTGCTCCTGCTCCTGGTGCGCCAGTACGCTCGCCGTACGGCGACGCGTCTCCCGCATCCCCGCCTCGGCGGTCCCTGCGACCTCGGCGGCCTCCCGGCGGGCCGTGGACACCGTCTCCTCGGCCGTGTGGCGTGCGGTGTCGAGCGCCTGTTCCGCGTGGGCCTCGGCCGCCTCCCGTACCGTCGCGGAGTGCTCGCGGGCCGCGTCCCCGGCGGCGCGTCCCACCGCTTCCGCCTCGTCCCGCAGCCGCTGGCCGTCCGTCCGGGCGGCGTCGTGCAGGGTCTCGGCCTCGCTCTCGGCGAGCGCCAGGATCCGCTGGGCCCGCTCGCCCAGCTCCGCGTAGGTCTGCGGGGCGAGCGTGGCCACGGTCTCGCCCAGCCGGGCCGACTCGGCGGCCAGCTCCTGTGTCAGGTCCGACAGCCGGGCGATCTCGGCCAGCGCCGCGTCCCGCTCCGCCGACAGGGCTGCCACCATGCGGTCCACCTGCTCAGGGCGGTAGCCACGTCCCCGTACGCCGACAAAGCCGTACGCGGAATCCGGTGCAGCACTCATCCTGAAGCCTCTCTCCGACTCTCCGACACCCCATCAATACGTCAAGGATGCGGTAATTGGTGACGGAAGTCTGAATCGATCAGCGGGATTCCTTCCGGAAGCGACCGGCATCACAGCCCGGGAAGCCGGAAACGCCCGGTCCCCTGGCTCATTCCAGGGGTCCGGGCGCTTCCCAGCCATCGGCGACGGGGCTCGTACGGGTCAGATCAGCCCGTCCCACATCTGCTCCAGCAGCACCGACCACCAGCTCTCCGGCGACGCGAGAGCCGCCGGGTCCAGAGCCACCAGCTGTGCCTGGAAGTCGACGGTCCAGCGGCCCGCCTGCTCCGGGTTGAGCCCGTAGCGCAGCCGCCACATCCGGCCGAGCAGCGCCATCGAGCGCACGAACTCCGGCAGCCCGGTGTTGACGAACTGCGGCGGCACCGGCTGCCCGCCCGGTCCTGCCTCCACCGGTACGGCCACGATGTTCGCCGTGCCGTACTGGACACAGATCGCCCGGCCGAAGTCCGTCCCCATCACGAGGTACGAGCCCGCGTCGGAGGCGGGCTGCACCTGCCGCTGCGTGGCCAGCTCGGCCAGTGTGGGCACCACCGGCTGACCCGGCTGCGCCCAGAAGAACGGCCCGAAATCGGCGGGCAGACCCGCCCACACCAGGGTCCGCCCCACGATCTCGGGCACCCCCTGCCGGGACACGGCGCGCTGGTCGAAGCGGAGCACGCCCTGCGGGCCGAAGGCCTGGAGCAGCTCCTCCGCGACAGCCTCCGGCGGAATGGCCGGGGCGGGCGGCATCTGCGGCAGCGGTGCCCGTACCGGCGCGGGCCGGGCAGGGCCGTCGGCGACCTGGTGCAGCTCGCCCTGGTGCGTCAGCAGATGCTGCATGCCCTGCTGGCGGCTCGCGTGGTCGGTGCCGTACGGGGCGACGCTGGTGATCCGTACCTGCGGCCAGGTCTCCCGGATCATCCGGGCGCAGTAGCCACCCGGCAGCTCGCAGGACTCCAGCTCGGTGTGCAGCTCGATCACCTGCTGCGGCGGCACGTTCATCGCGCGCAGCTCGTGCAGCATCTGCCACTCGGGGTGCGGGGTGCCGGGCGCCGAGCGGCGGATCAGCTGCTGCTCACTGCCGTCCGGCGCCCGGTAGCGCAGTACGGCCTGGTAGCCGGGCCCGACGGTCGGCTGACCGGTGGGCTGCTGCGGATAGCCGTACGACGGAGGCGGCGGGGTGTGCGGACCGTGCGGGGTGTGCGGGGTGTGCTGATTCGGCGGGCCGGGGGGCGTGGGCGCACCCGGAGCACCGGGCGGGCCGACCTGGGCGGGGCTCGCCAGCATCGTCGCGGCATGATGCACCCCGCCACCGGGCGGCGGCGTGGCGCCGGGCGGAGGTCCGGGCGGACCGGGCGGGCCGGGCGGCTGCGGCGCGCCGGGCGGGCCCGGAGGCGTGGGCGGGCCGGGAGGGCCGGGAGGACCCGGCGGGCCGGGAGGCTGCGGCGCACCGGCGCCCGGAGCGCCGGGCGGGCCCGGAGGCTGCGGGGCCGCGAGACCGCCGGGGCCACCGAGGCTGCTGCCGTCGGCGAACATCGTCGCCGCGTGGTGCATCCCGCCGCCGGGCGGGGGCGTGGCTCCGGGGGGTCCGGGCGGACCGGGAGGCGGTGTCGCTCCGGGCGGACCGGGAGGCGTGGGGAGCCCGGGAGGCGGCGTCGCTCCGGGCGGCCCCGGCGGACCGGGCGGGCCGAGCTGGGAGACGAGCTGGGTCGGCACATAGCCGCCCGCCGGAGCGCCGGGCGCACCCGGGCCCGAAGGTGGTGGCGTCGCACCGGGGCGTACGCCGGGAGTACCGGGGGCGCCGGGCGGCGGCGGAGTCGTCGAGACGCTTCCCCGCGCGCTGCGCGGGGACACGGCGGCCTTGCTGGTGGCCGCGTCCGCGATGTCACCGGCATCGGGGCCCGGCCGCGTGTTCAGCGCGGGCGCGAGGCTCGTACGCGGCAACTGGCTGCCGCCGGACATCAGCGCCGTGGGGGCGTCGGCCGATACGACCGGCGGCGGGGCCCCCTCGTCGTCGGTCCCCGAGAGCGGCGGCGCGAACACGGTGGCGGGCAGCGGGACCGCGCCCTCGTCGGAGCCCGCGTTGGTGTCGGTGCCGGCCCACGGGGTGGCCCCGAAAGGCACGGAGTGCGGCGCGGACGCGGGCACGCCCTCGGAGGCCGTGGGCTCGTGGTCGACTGCGGGTGCGGCCGGGACCACAGGCGGAACGGGCGGAACAGGCGCTGCGGGTGCGGCCGGGACCACGGGCGCGGCCGGAATCCCCGCGGCCGGGGCCGGGACCCGATCCGCTTCCGGAGCCGGGGCCGTGTCCTCATCCGTGTCGGCGCCCGCGCGCCGGTCCGGGATCCCCAGCTTGTCCGCCGCCTCCTGGAGCCACTCCGGCGGAGTCAGCAGGAACGACGTCTGATTCAGGTCGATGCGCTGGGGCGGCTCCGGCGCGACCGGTGCTCCGGCCGAGGCGCCGTACTCCTCCTCGTACCGCCGGATCACCTCGCCCACCGGCAGACCGGGCCACAGCGTGGCCTCACCGCTGTCGCGGGCGATCACCAGCCGCTGCCGCCCGCCGTCCGAGACCGGGCCGTCCACCCGGTCCTCGGCCCACACCACGAAGCCGAGTTCGAACTCACGGACCCGTACCTCGCGGTGCTGGTACGCGGCCACGTCGCCGTTGACCCACTCGTCCGCCCGCTCCTGCGCCTGCGCGAAGGTCACCATCGCGCTCACCCCTCCACCGGGACGGCCTGCGCGAAGCCGCCGTCCACCATCAGGTTCGCCACGGTCTCCAGTTCCGGCGGGTTGCCCGCCAGCCGCTGGAGGAACACATCGAAGTCCGTACCGCAGGGCAGCAGCAGCCGTTCGGCCCGCTCCTGCACGCTCCAGCCGTCCTGGTCCCTGGCGTCGTCGTACGGGCAGAACCAGACCGAGCCGATGCTGTCGCCCCGTACCTTCACGGCGAGGATGCCGCCCTGGACGAAGCCGACGCCCAGGTAGTCCTTGGTGAAGTGGTCCCGCAGGCATTTGTTCACGTACAGCAGGTCGTTCATCGCGGCCTCCTCACGCACCGTGAAGAACGGCTGGTCCACCAGCAGTCCCAGCTCCGCGTCCAGCGCCGCGCCCACCGGGGCCGAGCCGCCCGCCGCCTTCAGGAAGGTGCGGTACGCGCCCGGCAGCCGGTAGCCGAGGTCCTCCTCCACGTTCAGGACCTGCTGCTCGCTCACCGCCACGGCGCCCTTCGGCAGCCGGAAGTGCGCGGGCCGGGTCTCCTGGAGCGGACGGGTGCCGCGCCGGTTCTGGTCGACCGGAGTCGTGGCCAGGCCGGCGTGATGGCGCAGCAGCGCCTTCACCTCGACCGGGACCAGCTCCATCCGCCGGCCGCCCGCCACGTGGTGCCAGGTCCAGCCGTGCGGTGTGGCCACCGCCGGGATCGTGTCCCACAGCTCATGTCCGCTCGCCGCCAGTGCGGCGTTCGCCGACACATAGTCGGTGAGCCGCAGCTCGTCGACGCCGAACCCCTGCGGGGGATCGGCGATCTCCGCGGCGGCACGCGCGTACGGCGAGAGTTCCGGATGGCCGTTCCCGTCCACGCGCACACCCCTGGGGTGGCGGGACGCCCGGACCGGGTCCGGGAAGTGCACGACCTGCCCGGCGTAGGCCGCGTTCGGTGGCGCGGCTTGCTGCCCGAGCCGACCTGTCGTCATGGCGGTTGCCCCCTGCTGCGTCTGGTGTTCCGCACAGCCTATGCGGTGGGGCAACAGGGGGTCCCGCCCCTCCGCATCGGTCACGAACCGTCACTTCGACGTGACGGAGGGAGCGACCGTTTCGCCCCCTTCGGGCGACACGAGGACACGTTTCACCGCCCCAGCTTCCCCACGACCCGGCACATTTGGCAGGCTGTCCCCGCAACTCGGGGGATTGCAGGGAGGGACGCCAGCACCATGCATATGGCACAAACAACGACATCCGGGGACCCGCGACTCAGCTGGAGGAGCACCGAGACCAGCCGCACCCCCCGCCTGCACCACCGCCGCGACGGCATCCTGCCCGCCGTGGCCGCAGCGCTGTCCGTACGCGGGGAGACGCTCACGTGCACGGCGGGCAAGGGGGACCAGCCGCCCGTGCTCCACCCACTCGTCCAGGACTTCCTCGACACCCTCACCAGCGGCCAGCGCGAACGTTTCACCGGCCGCTGTCCCGAGGCCATACTGCTGTCCCGGCAGCTCACCGCCGCGGAGGGCAGCCGCTCCAAGCGGGCCCAGCGCAAGCCGCTGACCAACGGCGAGGCCCGCCGCGCGCTGAAGCACTCCCGCATCACCGCCCGCCGGATCCGCGAGGACGGCGACCCCCTGCACGGCAGCTACGCGCCGCCCTGCCGCTCCTGCACGGCGATGCTCGCCCACTTCGGCGTACGCCCCGTCGACCTCACCGCCACCGGGGCGGCGACCACCGCCGAGAAGGGCTGACCGCGCGCAGATGCACGACCGACATCAGCAGCACACCTCCACCCGCTTCCCCGTCGCCGTCGACGCCGCCCTGCGCGACGCCGGCTGGCAGCCGGGGCGCTGGGACATCCGGCAGGCCGAGGAATGGGCGGACGAGCTGCGCTCCCACTCCTCGCCCGCCGGACATCAGCACGCCGTGTTCCCGGCGGCCGTCGAGGCCTGGGCGGAGTTCGGCGGGCTGCACATCACCGCCTCCGCGCCGGGCCGCCAGATCGCCCCGGCCGCGGTGCGCATCGACCCGATGAGCGGGCTGCATCTCGCCCGGACGCTGGGCGACCTCGGACGGGCGCTGGAGACGGAGGTCAGCCCGCTCGGCGAGGAGGGGGAAGGGCAGGCCGTGCTCGCGATCGACAACGAGGGACGCGTCTACAGCATCGACCACACGGGCGACTGGTACCTCGGCGCGGACATCGACCAGGCCCTGGCCACGCTGGTGACGGGCGCCCAGCCGTCGCGGCTGGCACCGGGCTGACGACGCCCGAGCGGGCGGGCCGTGGCCCCTGGGGGCCGTGAGTCCGTAGGGCCTGCTACCCGCACAGGACCGCGATCCGCACGGGCAGGGATCCGCACGGGCCGGGATCCGAGCACGGGCAGGGATCCGCACAGCACAGTCCCGGCGCCCCGGGGCGGAACCCGTACAGCACAGCCCCAGCGACGCGGGCCGGGATCCGCACAGCACAGCCCCAGCGACCCGGGCCGGGATCCGCGCGGTCCCCGGCTCAGCCCGCGTCCGGCAGTACCGCCGAGACCCGGAAGCCCCCCGCGTCGGTCGGGCCGGAGACGAACACGCCGCCCAGCCCCAGCACCCGCTCCCGCATCCCCACCAGGCCGTTGCCCCCGCTCGGCAGTCCCGCGTCCGCCGCGGCGCTGTCGGAGGGGCCGTTCTCCACCTGCATCGCGACCTCCTCGCCGCGGTGTGCGAGCCGTACCCAGGTCTTCGCCCCCGCCGCGTGCTTGTGCACATTCGTCAGGGCCTCCTGCACCACCCGGTACGCGGTCTGCTCGACCTCGGGCGCGTACGGGCGCAGCTCGCCGTGGACCGAGAGCTCGACCGTCATCCCGGCCTCCCGTGACTGCGCGACGAGCTTCTCCACCTCGTGCAGGCGCGGCCCGTCCTCGCTCGCCGCCGCCGCCGCGGCAGCCGCCGCCCGGCCCACCTCGGCGAGGGGCGGACGGCCTCCCGCCGCGGGCGCGACCAGCGCGTCGCCGCTGCGCAGGACACCGAGCATCTCGCGGAGCTCGGTCAGCGCCTGGCGTCCCATGTCACCGACCAGCGCGGCGTTGCGCACCGCCTTCGCGGGGTCCTTCGGGGCGACCGCCTGGAGCGCCGCCGCGTGGACGACCATCAGGCTGACCCGGTGCGCGACCACGTCGTGCATCTCCCGGGCGATGCGGGTGCGCTCCTCGGTCCGCGCCCACTCGGCGCGTTCCTCGGCGCGGTCGGCGAGCAGCGAGAGCTCCCGCTCCAGGGAGTCCGCCCGCTCCCGCAGGCTCTCCATGAGCCGGCGCCTGGCCCCTATGTAGAGGCCGAACAGCAGCGCGGGCGCCGTCAGCCCCAGCGACATGAACAGCGAGGTCAGCGGTACGTACCAGTCGTCGGGCCCGAAGTCGGCCTGCTCGGTGACGCTCTGGCGCATCCGTACGTAGGTGACGATGAACGTGCCGACGAGCGACATTCCGGTCAGTACGACGGTGATCCTGCGCGGCACCTCGGACGCGGCCAGCGTGTACAGGCCCACAAGGCCCATCAGGAAGCCCATCTCGGCGGGCGTCGTCGCGATCGACACGAGCACCACGGCGATCGGCCAGCGCCTGCGTACCACCAGGACCGAGCCGGCGAACAGCCCGAACAGCACCCCGATGGGCACCGGCAGTCCGGTGTCCCGGGCGAACTCAACCCCCTCCAGCGCACACTCCAGCGCCGAGAAGAGCGCCAGTCCCACGTCCAGGGCGACACTGCGCCGCCGTTCCCACCACCAGTAGCCGCGGGTGGTCGGGCCCGCCGCTTCCTGGTCTGCCCCCGTTGCGGTCATGCCTTCCAGCCTACGGGCGCACGCATCTCATTTTCGGGTGACCCGGACACCGCGCGCCGTATGCGAGCAAGAACACCGCCGGCCCGCGTCGCGAGCACCTTGTCGCCCTTGTCCCTCTTGTCTCCCTTGCCGCCTCCACCCGCCCCGCCGCCACCCCCGCGCGGCCGGGAGCGGGCGGGTTCGTCGTCGCGGAGAAGGCGGTCGGTACGGCATAGTGTTGGGTGCCGATCCGGCGGGCCGACATAATGTCCGGTTCAGTCGGAATTGATCCCCCATGGTGTAATCAGGCAGCACTGCGGTTTTTGGTACCGTCTGTTCAGGTTCAAATCCTGATGGGGGAGCACACGTACACGGGCCCCGACCTCACCGGTCGGGGCCCGCGCTCGTTTCACGCGGAAACACCCCCGGTATCCTGCGGATGTCCACCACCCGAAGCCGAAGGGCACATCCGTGAGCGCCATCAGCCCGGCCGCCGTCGTCGTCCTCGCAGCGGGTGAAGGCACCCGCATGAAGTCGAAGACTCCCAAGGTCCTGCACGAGATCTCCGGGCGCTCGCTCGTCGGACATGTCGTCGCCGCCGCCCGCGAGCTGGACCCCCAGCACCTCGTCGTGGTCGTCGGCCACGCGAGCGAGCGGGTCACCGCACACCTCTCCGCCGCGGACACTCCCGTACGGACGGCCTACCAGTCCGAGCAGAACGGCACCGGCCACGCCGTGCGCATCGGGCTCCAGGAGCTCGGCGGCGCCGTCGAGGGCACCGTGATCGTCGTCTGCGGCGACACCCCGCTGCTCTCCGGCGGGACGCTCACCGCGCTCGCCGCCACGCACGCCTCCGACGCCAACGCCGTCACCGTGCTGACCGCCGAGGTCCCCGACTCCACCGGCTACGGCCGCATCGTCCGCGACGCGGCCAGCGGCGCGGTCACCGAGATCGTCGAGCACAAGGACGCCACCGAGGAGCAGCGCGCGATCCGGGAGATCAACTCCGGGGTCTTCGCCTTCGACGGCAAGCTGCTGACGGACGCGCTCGGCAAGGTCCGTACGGACAACAGCCAGGGCGAGGAGTACCTCACCGACGTCCTGTCCATCCTGCGCGAGGCCGGGCACCGCGTCGGCGCCTGCGTCACCGCCGACCACCGCGAGATCCTCGGCATCAACAACCGGCTCCAGCTCGCCCAGGCCCGCACCCTGCTCAACGAGCGGCTGCTGGAGCGGGCGATGCTGGCGGGCGTGACGGTGGTCGACCCCGCGTCGACGCTGATCGACGCCACGGTCACCTTCGGGCAGGACGTGACCGTGCACCCGGGCACGCAGCTGCTGGGAACCACGCATCTGGGCGAGGACGCCGAGGTCGGCCCGAACACCCGGCTGAAGGACACGCTCGTCCACGCGGGCGCGCGCGTGGACAACACGGTCGCGGACTCGGCCGAGGTCGGCCCCGGGGCGTCGGTGGGCCCGTACGCCTATCTGCGGCCCGGCACGCGGCTCGGCCCGAAGGCCAAGGCCGGTACGTACGTGGAGCTGAAGAACGCCACGATCGGCGAGGGCACGAAGGTCCCGCACCTGAGCTACGTGGGCGACGCGACGATCGGCGACCACACCAACATCGGTGCCGCCAGCGTGTTCGTGAACTACGACGGAGTGGCGAAGCACCACACGACGATCGGCTCCCACTGCCGTACCGGCTCGGACAATATGTTTGTGGCACCCGTCACGGTGGGGGACGGTGCCTACACCGCCGCCGGGTCGGTCATCACGAAGGACGTGCCCGCGGGTTCGCTGGCCGTCGCCCGGGGCCAGCAGCGGAATATCGAGGGTTGGGTGGCCCGGAAGCGTCCCGGCAGCGCGGCCGCGCAGGCCGCCCACGCGGCGTCCGGGGAGACCAACGGCGAAAGCTGACCGGAAACAGGTGCGCCCGACACGGCGTACCGTGATAGATGCTCACCCATTTCGGCTGGCTCGTTGCACATCGGGACCTATGCGTGCGGCGCCAGATACACGTCTGAGGAGACTGTGCTGTGACCGGGATCAAGACGACCGGCGAGAAGAAACTGATGCTCTTCTCCGGCCGCGCCCACCCCGAGCTGGCCGAGGAGGTCGCACACCAGCTGGGTGTCGGTCTCGTGCCGACGAAGGCCTTCGATTTCGCCAACGGTGAGATCTACGTGCGTTTCCAGGAGTCCGCACGTGGCGCCGACTGCTTCCTGATCCAGAGCCACACGGCTCCGATCAACAAGTGGATCATGGAGCAGCTGATCATGCTGGACGCGCTGAAGCGCGCGTCGGCCCGGTCCATCACGGTGATCGTGCCGTTCTACGGCTACGCCCGCCAGGACAAGAAGCACCGCGGGCGCGAGCCGATCTCGGCCCGCCTGATCGCGGACCTGATGAAGACGGCCGGTGCCGACCGCATTCTCACGGTCGACCTGCACACGGACCAGATCCAGGGCTTCTTCGACGGCCCGGTGGACCACCTGTTCGCGCTGCCGATCCTGGCCGACTACGTCGGTGCCAAGGTCGACCGCACCAAGCTCACGATCGTCTCCCCGGACGCCGGCCGCGTACGGGTCGCCGACCGCTGGTGCGACCGTCTGGACGCCCCGCTGGCGATCGTCCACAAGCGCCGCGACAAGGACGTGCCCAACCAGGTCAGCGTCCACGAGGTCGTCGGCAACGTCGAGGGCCGGGTCTGTGTCCTGGTCGACGACATGATCGACACCGGTGGCACGATCTGCGCCGCCGCCGACGCCCTGTTCGCGCACGGCGCCGAGGACGTCATAGTGACGGCGACGCACGGTGTCCTCTCGGGCCCGGCCGCCGACCGTCTGAAGAACTCCAAGGTCAGCGAGTTCGTCTTCACCGACACGCTGCCGACGCCGGGCGAGCTGGAGCTCGACAAGATCACGGTGCTGTCGATCGCGCCGACGATCGCGCGCGCGGTGCGCGAGGTCTTCGAGGACGGTTCGGTCACGAGCCTCTTCGAGGAGCAGGAGTAGTCCCTGCTCAGGCCGTGCCCGTAAGGGTGCGGTAGATCCACTTTGGGGTGCGGCCTCCCCGCCGGGTAGACTCAGCGAGTTGCTCGGCGAGGGAGGCCGTACCTGTTCGGTACGGCGATCCGTTATCGACGCGCTCTTCGTAGCAGGCCTGTCGTGGGCCGGGTGACCATTCGACGTCCGTCACTTACGAGGAGTGCAACCATGGCTGAGATCAAGCTCGCCGCTCAGGTCCGTACCGAGTTCGGCAAGGGCGCCGCCCGCCGCACCCGCCGTGCCAACCTGGTTCCCGCGGTCGTCTACGGCCACGGCGCCGAGGCCGTCCACGTCAGCCTGCCGGCCCACGAGCTCCAGCTGGCGCTGCGTACGGCCAACGTCCTCATCGGTCTGGAGATCGACGGCAAGGACGCGCTGGTCATCCCGAAGGCCGTGCAGCGCAACCCGCTCAAGGGCAACATCGAGCACGTCGACCTCCTGACCGTCAAGCGCGGCGAGAAGGTCAACGTCGAGATCGCCGTGCACGCCGAGGGCGACCTGGCCCCGGGCGGCAACCTGCTGGAGTACGTGCAGAACACCCTGCTCGTCGAGGCCGAGGCCACCCACATCCCCGAGTCCGTCACGGTCTCCGTCGCGGGCCTGGACGCCGGTGACTCGATCCTGGCCAAGGACATCCCGCTGCCCGCCGGCTCCGTGCTGGCCGGCGACGAGGACGCCGTCGTGCTCCAGGTCGTCGCCGCGCAGGCCGAGGAGCCGTCGGCCGACGCCGACGCCGAGACCACCGAGGCCTGAGAGTCCGACAGGCTCCGAGCCTCACCGCACCTGCTTGACTGACGGGGTGGCGGTTCCCCTCCGGGGGTTCCGCCGCCCCGTCTGCCTGTATCGACCGCTCGGTACCGGCACCCCATCCACTCGCCCGCACCCGAGGAGACCCAGCGCGATGTCCGACGCCACCGACCCCTGGCTGATCGTGGGCCTCGGCAACCCCGGCCCCGACTACGCGGCGAACCGCCACAACGTCGGCTTCATGGTCGCCGACCTGCTGGCGGAACGGATCGGCGGGAAGTTCAAGCGCGCCCAGAAGGCGCAGGCGCAGGTGCTGGAGGGCCGGATCGGGCCGCCGGGACCGGCGAGCCGCCGGGTGATCCTGGCGAAGCCGATGTCGTACATGAACCTGTCCGGCGGCCCCGTGACGGCGCTGCGCGACTTCTACAAGGTGCCCACCGACCACATCGTCGCGGTCCATGACGAGCTGGACATCGACTACGGCATGCTGCGGCTGAAGCTCGGCGGCGGCGACAACGGGCACAACGGGCTGAAGTCCATGACCAAGTCGATGGGACCGGACTACCACCGGGTGCGGTTCGGGATCGGACGGCCGCCGGGCCGGATGCAGGTCGCGGACTTCGTGCTGAAGGACTTCTCATCCACCGAGCGCAAGGAGCTGGCGTTCCTGGTCGACCGGTCGGCGGACGCGGTGGAGTGCCTGCTCGCGGAGGGGCTGGAGCGGGCGCAGAGCGCGTACAACTCCTGACATTCCCGCGGCATACCCACCACCCGTGGGGCGATTTTCGGCCACAGGTTGACCCGGGGTGCCGGTCTGGCCAAGGATCTGCCCCCATGAAGCGGAGCTCTCCCCACCGCGCGATACTCGTCGGCCGCCTGGCCGCCATGGGTCTCGTAGCCCTGTTGTTGCTGGTCGCGGGCGCGTGGTCGTCCTGGAACACCGCCCATCACATCGTGCTGTCCAAGGGCCGTGAGCACGGCACGATGACGGTCACCGGATGCGGTGAGGAATGGTGCACCGGCCCCTACGAGCCGGACGCGAAGTCGCCGGACCGTTCCCGGCTGACGGTGGAGAAGTCCGTCGCGGCGAAGAAGGGCGACCGTTTCCCCGTGGTCGTGAAGCCCGGCACCGATGCCGCCGTACGCGTCGGAACGCCGGGCTTCCTGCACGCCTGGATGCCGCTGGGTGGCTCCCTGCTGCTGGCCGCCCTGGTGATCGGCGGCGGACTGCGGCTGTCCCGCACGGCGTGGGGCTTCGGGACGGCGGGTGCGGTCCTGCTGGTGGCGACGTTCGTCGCCCTGTGACAGGACCGCACCCTCCGGCGGGGCGCCCCGGCGCCCCGGCGGCGGTCAGCCGGTGTTGCGCAGACCCGCGGCGACACCGTTCACGGTGAGCAGCAGGGCCCTCGCGAGCAGCGGGTCGGGCTCCTCGCCGCGCTCCGCGGCCCGGCGCTGACGGGCCAGCAGCGACACCTGGAGGTAGGAGATCGGGTCCAGGTAGGCGTCGCGGATGGAGAAGGTCTGCTGGAGCACCGGGCTGGTGCCGAGCAGTTCGGTGCCCCCGGTGACCTTGAGGACCTCGCTCACGGTGAGCGCGTGCTCGGCCTCGATGTCGGCGAAGACGTGCTTCAGCTCGTCGGGGACGAGCGTGTCGACGTAGTGCCGGGCGATGCGCAGGTCGGTCTTGGCCAGGGTCATCTCGACGTTGGACAGGAAGTTCTGGAAGAAGTGCCAGTGCTCGTGCATCTCGTCCAGGACCGTGCCGAGTCCGGCCTCGCGCAGGGCCTTGAGGCCCGAGCCGACCCCGTACCAGCCGGGCACGATCTGGCGGGACTGGGTCCAGCCGAACACCCACGGGATGGCCCGCAGTCCGTCCAGCCCGGCGCCCGAGTCGGGGCGGCGGGAGGGACGGGAGCCGAGGTGCAGTTCGGCGAGCTGGTCCACGGGGGTGGAGGCGAAGAAGTACGCGGGCAGGTCGGGGTCCTCGACCAGCTTGCGGTACGCGCCGTGCGCCGCGTCGGAGACGGTGTCCATCGCCGCGTCCCAGCGGGCGAGGGCCTCGTCGGACTGCCGGGGCGCGGTGTGCAGCGCGGAGGCCTGGAGGGTGGCCGCGACGGTCAGCTCCAGGTTCTCCCGGGCGAGCGCGGGGATGAGGTACTTGTCGGAGATGACCTCGCCCTGCTCGGTCACCTTGATCTCGCCCTCCAGCGTCCCCCACGGCTGCGCGAGGATCGCGTCGTGCGAGGGGCCGCCACCGCGGCCGACGGTGCCGCCGCGGCCGTGGAAGAGCCGCAGCCGTACGCCGTAGCGGTGGGCGACGTCGCGCAGCCGGCGCTGGGCGCGGTGGATCTCCCACTGGGAGGTGGTGATCCCGCCGAACTTGGAGGAGTCGCTGTAGCCGAGCATGACCTCCTGCACGTCGCCGCGCAGGGAGACCAGCCGGCGGTACGACGGGTCGGCGAGCATCTCGTCGAGAATGACGTCGGCGGCGCGCAGCTCGTCGGTGGTCTCCAGCAGCGGCACGATGCCGATCTTCGCCCAGCCGGCGTGCAGGTCCAGGAGGCCCGCCTCGCGGGCGAGGACGGCGGCGGCGAAGACATCGTCGGCGCCCTGGCACATCGAGATGATGTAGGACTCGATGACCTCGGGGCCGAAGCGCTCGAAGGCTTCCTTGATGGTGTGGAACACACCGAGGGTCTTCTCGCCCGCGGCGTCCAGCGGGGCCGGGGTCGGGGCGAGCGGGCGGCGTGAGCGGAGCTCCTTGGCGAGGAGCTTGCGCCGGTAGTCGCGCGGCATGTCGGCGTAGCGCCAGGACTCCTCGCCGAGCCGGTCGAAGAGCTGGCCGAGGGTGTGGTGATGGGCGTCGGCGTGCTCGCGCACGTCCATGGTGGCGAGCTGGAGGCCGAACGCGGACAGGGTGCGGATGGTGCGGTCCATCCGGCCGTCGGCGAACAGACCGCCGCGGTGCTCGCGCAGCGAGGTCTGGATGAGCGCGAGGTCGGCGATCAGCTCGGCGGTGCCGAGGTAGTCGCAGCCGGGGCGGTGCGGGGTGCCGGAGGCCAGGCGCTCGCGGGTGTTGACGAGCTTCTGCCGGATGCAGGTGGCCTTGAGGCGGTAGGGCTCCTCGGCGTTCAGCCGCTTGTAGCGGGGGCTGATCTCGGGGAGGCGTTCCAGGTCGGCCTGGAGGGAGGTCAGCAGCTCGTCGGTGGCGCCGGTGTAGCGGATGGAGTTGGAGAGCAGCCCGCGCAGGTAGTCGACGAGCTCCAGCGCGTCGGTGATGCCGTGCTCGTGCTGGAGGATCAGCACCTCCCAGGTGACGGCGGGCGTCACGTTGGGGTTGCCGTCGCGGTCGCCGCCGATCCAGGTGCCGAAGGTGAGCGGACGGGTGCCCGCGGGCAGCTCGACGCCGACGCGCTCCAGCTCGGCGGCGAGGTCCTCCAGGACGTCGCCCACGGCGTTGGCGTGCAGCTCGTCGAGGTAGTAGATGGCGTTGCGGGCCTCGTCGGCCGGCTCGGGCCGCACGACGCGCAGTTCGTCGGTCTGCCAGATGAGGTCGATGTTCTCGGCCAGCCGGAGGTCGTGGCGGCGGCGGTCGGCCTCGATGACGGGGGTTTCGAGAAGCTCAGCGATACGGCGGAGCTTGTTGAGCACGGAGCGCCGGGCGGCCTCGGTGGGGTGTGCGGTGAAGACGGGCCGGACGTTGAGGTTCTTGACCGTCTCGCGCAGGTGCTCGGGGTCCGCGTCCTTCAGCCGGTCGGCGGTGCGGGCGAGGAGCCCGCCCTCCGCGGCACGCCGGTCGCGCATCTCGTGGGCGCGGTGGACCTGCTCGGTGACGTTGGCGAGGTGGAAGTACGTGGAGAAGGCGCGCACGAGCTGCGCGGCGGTCTCCAGGTCCGTGTCGCCGAGGAGCTCGGCCGCGGCCTCGCCGTCGGTACGGGTCAGGGCGCGGACCCGCTCGACGAGGTCGAGGAGCTCCTGGCCTTCCTGACGTACGAGGGTCTCGCCCAGCAGGTCGCCGAGGCGTCGGATGTCCGCCCGCAGCTCGGGGCTGGCGGCAGGGGTCTGGTCGGCACTGCTCACAGTGTGCGGCTCCTTGCAGTGGTTGAGCACGGGATCCGGGGCCCTCGGCTGCAGCGGTGCTGTCGCCACGCCCCGACAAGCGGGTGCGGACCGCGCTGTCCGACCCTCCCAAGGATAGGTGTCGTCGCGAACGGCGTCTCGGCTGCCCTGAGGGGTGAGACGGATGCCGTCGGCACGGTTCCCCTACCCGGTGCGCGTGCGGGGTATCGCCGGGGGACGTGCTGGACCGGCCTCTCGTGTTGTGGCCCCCGTCACTGCCATACTTACCAGGCCGTAGGTTACGGAACCGTAGCCAGGGCCGTCCGCCCCATATCTCCTCACCCCACAGAGGACTCGCATGCCGACCAGCCCCGATGTGATCGACGATCCCCACCCGGCCGCGGACACCCGCGCTCTGCCCCTCGCCACACTCGGCGGCGACAGGAAGCGGTCGGTCGAGCAGATCGCCCTGCTGCTGTTCATCGTGGTGCCGTTCCTGGCCCTGGCCGCGGCGGTGCCGCTGGCCTGGGGGCGCGGTGTCAGCTGGCTCGATCTGGGTCTGCTGGTGGCGATGTACTACATCGGCTGCCACGGGATCACGATCGGTTTCCACCGCTACTTCACGCACGGCGCCTTCAAGGCGAAGCGTCCGCTGCGCATCGCGATCGCCGTCGCCGGGTCGCTGGCCGTGGAGGGCCCGCTGGTGCGCTGGGTGGCCGACCACCGCAAGCACCACCGGTTCTCCGACGCGGAGGGCGACCCGCATTCGCCGTGGCGGTTCGGCGAGAGCCTGCCCGCCCTGATGAAGGGCCTGTGGTGGGCCCACATCGGCTGGATGTTCGACGAGGAGCGGACGCCGCAGCAGAAGTACGCCCCGGATCTGATCAGGGACCCGGCCCTGGTCGCGATCTCCCGGCACTTCCTCGGCTTCACCATCGTCTCGCTGGCGATCCCGCCGCTGGTCGGCGGTCTGGTGACGATGTCCTGGTGGGGTGCGGCGACCGCGTTCTTCTGGGGCTCGCTGGTACGGGTGGCGCTGCTGCACCACGTCACCTGGTCGATCAACTCGATCTGCCACGCGGTCGGCAAGCGTCCCTTCAAGTCCCGTGACAGGTCCGGGAACGTGTGGTGGCTGGCGGTTCTGTCCTGCGGCGAGTCCTGGCACAACCTGCACCACGCGGACCCGACGAGCGCCCGGCACGGAGTGCTGCGCGGCCAGGTCGATTCGAGCGCCCGGCTGATCCGCTGGTTCGAGAAGCTGGGCTGGGCGTACGACGTCCGCTGGCCCGACGCCGCCCGTATCGACTCCCGGCGCAAGCGCGCACAGGCAGACGCGGCATGATTGACGACGTGGCGACCGACGGAAGCACAAGCGGCGAGAAGAGCAGACCCTCCCCCACCCGCCGGACCCGACGGGTCCGGATGACCGGCAAGGAACGGCGCGAACAACTGCTGGACATCGGCCGCACCCTGTTCGCCGACAAGGGTTTCGAAGGCACCTCGGTGGAGGAGATCGCGGCCCGCGCCGGGGTCTCGAAGCCGGTCGTGTACGAGCACTTCGGCGGCAAGGAGGGCCTGTACGCCGTCGTGGTCGACCGCGAGATGCGTCAGCTGCTGGACATGGTGACGGGCGCCCTCACGGCGGGCCATCCCCGCGAACTGCTGGAGCAGGCGGCGTTCGCGCTGCTCGACTACATCGAGACGTACACCGACGGCTTCCGGATCCTGGTCCGTGACTCCCCCGTCGCCCAGTCGACCGGCACGTTCGCGTCCCTGATCAGTGATATCGCCACGCAGGTCGAGGACATCCTGGGGCTGGAGTTCAAGGCCCGCGGCTTCGAACCGAAGCTGGCGCCGCTGTACGCGCAGGCCCTGGTGGGCATGGTGGCGCTGACCGGCCAGTGGTGGCTGGACGTCCGCAAGCCGAAGAAGGCGGAGGTCGCCGCCCATCTGGTGAACCTGGCCTGGCACGGCCTGGAGAACCTGGAGTCGAAGCCGCGCCTGATAGGCCACCGCAAGAACTGAGCCGACGCTTCCCCCGAGGCGGGACCGGCGTGCCGTTCCCCCTCTTCACCGGCATCACGCCGGCCGCCCCGAACGGGCTCCGGCCCCGCGCGACGGCCCGCGGGCCGTCAGCCCCGCCTGCGGGCGACGGCGAAGACGCGGCGGAACGGGAAGACCGTGCCGTGCGGGCCCGGCGGGTACGCGGCGCGGAGCAGGTCGCGGTATTCGGCGAGGAAGGCGTCGCGGGCCCCGGGGTCGCCGGCGAGCGCCGTGAGGACCGGGCGGAGGGCGGTGCCCTTGACCCAGTCCAGGACGGGATCCTCCCCGGGCAGGGTCTGGAGGTAGGTGGTCTCCCAGACGTCCGCCTCACAGCCCAGGTCCTGGAGCCGGGTCAGGTAGTCGGCGGGGGTGAGGACGGCGGCCGTGCGGTCGCCCACGCCGTGCAGCAGGGGACGCCAGCGGTCGGACTCGCGGAGTGCGGCGAGCAGCGTGTGGCTGGGGGCCGTGAAGTTGCCGGGGACCTGGAAGGCGAACGTGCCGCCGGGGGCCAGGGCGTCGAGCCAGACCGGGAAGCGGCCCCAGTGGCCGGGGAGCCACTGGAGCAGGGCGTTGGAGACGATCAGCCCGTACGTCTCCGCGGGGGTCCACGTCGCCGCGTCGGCCCGGGTGAAGTCCAGCAGGGGGCGGGTACGGGCGGCGGCCTCCTCCAGCATCTGCGGGGAGTTGTCGTAGCCGGTGATCCGGGCCTCCGGCCAGCGGTCGGCCAGCAGCGCGGTGACGTTGCCCGCGCCGCAGCCGAGGTCGGCGATGCGGGGCGCCGGGTGGCCGGGGAGGTCCCCGATCCGGGCCAGCAGGTCGTGGAACGGGCGGGTGCGGTGGTCCGCGTGGCGCAGGTACTGCCCCGGGTCCCAGGTGGGTGAAGCGGGGGGTGCGGAGGTGGGCGGCGGCGTGGCGGCGGCGGGCGAGGAGGCGGAATCGGTCATGGAACAGCATCGGCATCCAACTATCTTGATGTCAAGACACTCGAATTCAAGAGACTTCATGTCGACAGACCCTCTACACTGATCGGCATGGAGGACGAGGTCGACCGACTGGTCGCTGCATGGCGCCGCGAGCGCCCCGACCTCGACGTGGAACCGCTCGAGGTGCTCAGCCGCGTCTCCCGCCTGGCCCGCCACCTCGACCGGGCCCGCCGGATCGCCTTCTCCGAGCACCATCTGGAGCCGTGGGAGTTCGACGTGCTGACGTCGCTGCGCCGCGCGGGCGACCCGTATCAGCTCTCGCCCGGCCAGCTGCTGACCCAGACCCTGGTCACCTCCGGCACGATGACCAACCGCATCGACCGGCTGACCAAGAAGAACCTCGTCGAGCGGCTGCCCGACCCGAGCGACCGCCGGGGTGTGCTCGTCCGGCTGACCGCCGAGGGCCGCGACAAGGCCGACCAGTCGCTGGCCGGTCTGCTCGCCCAGGAGCGCGCCATCCTCGGTGAGCTGTCCCGCCACCAGCGGGCCGAACTGGCCGGTCTGCTGCGCCAGTTGACCGCACCGTTCGACAACGTCCCGACCTGACGCACCGACTCGGGGGGCCGGAACCGGCCGCCCGCCCCGGGACGCGCCCGTAAGGCCGACGGCATGCCCGGCCCGCGGCGTACCCATTCAGCCCGCGACGTGCCCGTTCAGTCCGGCGGCATGCCCGGCCAGCTCCACCACATCACCGTTCAGCTCGGCGGGGCCCACCCCCGCCCTCCTGGCCAGCGCCACCGCGGCCAGCGTCGAGTGCACGCCCAGCTTGCCCAGCACGTTCTGCATATGCGTACGCACCGTGTGCGGGGACAGGAAGAGCCGCTCGGCCACCGCCTTGCGGCCCAGCCCCGCCACCATGCAGCGCAGCACCTCGCGCTCGCGCGGCGTCAGCGACTCCACCAGCCGTTCGCTCTCGGTGCGGTGCTTGCGGGCCGCGGTCAACTCCCGCAGGACGCCCGTCAGCAGGGCGGGCGGCAGATGTGTCTCGTCGCGCAGCACGCCCCGTATCACCGCGAGGAGCCGCTGGAGCGAACTGTCCTTGGCCACCCAGCCGGAGGCCCCGGCCTGGAGCGCCCGCGCGGCCCGGCGCGGGTCGTCCCGCTCGGCGAGCACCACCGTACGCACCGCGGGCCGGTCCGAACGGACCCCGGCCACCAGCGAGATGCCGTCCACCGGACGCCCGTCCCCCTGCTGCGGGACGGCACGGGCGACGCCCTTGGCCAGGGCGCCCAGTTCCGCGTCGATCAGCATGACGTCGTAGCAGTGCCCTTCGGCCGCCGCGCGCTCCAGACAGCGCAGCGCGGCGGGACCGCTGCCCGCCGCCGCCCCGTCGACGTCCGGCTCGGCCGCGAGGGCCGCGGCGAGCGACTCGGCGAAGATGCGGTGATCGTCGACCACGAGAACCCGGATTCGAGCCACAGACATCCCCTTCGGCGGGGACGGGCCGGTACGGGTACGACACCCGGAGCATCGGGATGGTCCTCGGCCCCACGGCCGCCGCCGTGCGCCGACTGGCACCCCGCCCCGGGCGTCGTACCCGACTGTCTCGCCCCCTGAATCGGCACCGGCCCCCACCGGCGCTGGGATCAGCGTACGGGCGGGGGCCGACAGGGGAAGCACATTCGCGGAACTGGTTGCCCAAGGTGTTTAGGGTGTGCTGCATGTTCCGTCTTGAGACAGAAGTGGACAGAGAACGACGCAATCTGCTGAACGGCCGGCTGCGGGACGACAACAGAGCCGCCTCACCGGAGCTGCGGGCGCTGCTCACCACCCCTGCCGAGCACGAAGTCCCGCTGGAGGTATGGGCGCTGGACGAACAGGGCGGGATCGTCGGCGGCCTGACCGGGCGGACCTGGGCGTACTGGCTCCATGTGGAACTGCTCTGGGTCGAGGCGACCCATCGCGGCCTCGGCCTCGGCTCGCTGTTGCTCACCGAGGCCGAACGGGTGGCCCGCACGGAGCGGGACTGCACCGCCTCCCGGGTGGAGACCTGGGACTTCCAGGCCCCCGGCTTCTACCGGAGCCACGGGTACGAGGAGGCCGGGCGGGTGGACGACTACCCGCCCGGAGTCACCGAGTTCCTTCTGGTCAAGCGTCTGGGGCGAGACGGCGGGCACCCGCCGACGGTACGGCGGTGAACACACCGGGCGCCGCGTAGCCGGCCGAGGCGAACGCCTCCAGAACGGAGTCGGTGACCGCGTCCGCGGACGCCACGTCCACCAGCACGATCGCCGAGCCGCCGAAGCCGCCGCCGGTCATCCGGGCCCCGAGCGCCCCGGCCCCGTTCGCCGCCGAGACCGCCAGGTCCAGCTCCGGGCAGGAGACCCGCAGGTCGTCCCGGAGCGAGACATGGCCCGCGGTGAGGACCGGGCCCACGGCCGGTGCGTCCCCCGCGTCGAGCAGCGCGATGACCTGCTCGACGCGCCGGTTGTCGCTGACCACATGGCGTACGAAGCGCAGGACGGACTCGTCCGCCCCGGCCGCCGCCAGCCTCTCCAGTGCCGCGTCGAGACCGTCGTACGGGAGGTCCCGCAACGCCGGTACGCCGAGGATCCGGGCGCCCTCCTCGCAGCCCGCCCGGCGCTCGGCGTAGGCGCCGTCGCCGAGGGCGTGCTTGACCCGGGTGTCGACGACCAGGAGCGTCAGCCCCTGGGCGGCCAGGTCGAAGGGGACCTGGCGGCTGCCGAGGTCACGGGTGTCCAGGTACAGCAGGTTGCCCTCGGTGCAGCAGGCCGAGGCCATCTGGTCCATGACCCCGCAGGGCACGCCGACGAACGCGTTCTCGGCGCGCTGGCCGAGCACCGCGAGCTCCGAGGCGGTCAGGCCCAGCCCGAAGAGATCGTTCAGGGCGAGCGCGGTGACGACTTCGAGAGCGGCGGACGAGGAGAGCCCGGCCCCGGTGGGGACCGTGGAGGTCAGCTGGATGTCGGCGCCGGTGACCCGGTGGCCCGCCTCGCGCAGCGCCCAGACGACTCCGGCCGGGTAGGCGGCCCAGCCGTGGCCCGCGTGCGGGGCCAGCTCGTCGACCCGGAGCTGGACGACGCCGCCGGGCATATCGGTGGAGTGCAGCCGGAGCACACCGTCGGTACGCCGGGCGACGGCCGCGCGTGCCGTGTGCGGCAGGGCGAGCGGCATCACGAAACCGTCGTTGAAGTCGGTGTACTCACCGATCAGGTTCACCCGTCCGGGCGCGGCCCAGATCCCCTCGGGCTCGGTCCCGTACAGCGCGGTGAAGGAGGCGGCCGACTCGGCGTTCCGGGCCGCCGTACCGGAAGCGGCGCGGGCGGCATCGGCCGTGACAGCGGTGGTGGCGTCGGTCATGGGGCGGTGGGCTCCTCTCGGCGGGCGAACGTCCAGGCGTCGGCGATGATTCCGGCCAGGCCGGAGCGGGACGGCTGCCAGCCGAGGCGCTTCCTGGCGGTGTCGGCGGAGGCGACCAGCACGGCCGGGTCGCCGGCCCGGCGCGGGGCGGCGGTCTCGGGTACGGGGTGGCCGGTGACCTGGCGGACGGCCTCGACGACCTCGCGTACGGAGAAGCCGTTGCCGTTGCCGAGGTTGCAGATCAGGTGCTCGCCGGAGACGGCCGCGTCGAGTGCCAGCAGATGGGCCTCGGCGAGGTCGGCGACATGGATGTAGTCGCGGACGCAGGTGCCGTCCGGGGTCGGGTAGTCCTCGCCGTAGACGGAGATCGACTCGCGCTGTCCGAGGGCGACCTGGAGGACGAGCGGGATCAGGTGCGTCTCGGGCGCGTGGCGCTCCCCGTAACCGCCGTACGCTCCGGCCACGTTGAAGTAGCGCAGCGAGACGGCGGCCAGGCCGTGCGCGACCGCCTCGCCGGTGATCATGTGGTCGACGGCGAGCTTGGAGGCACCGTACGGGCTGGTCGGCGCGGTCGGGTCGGACTCCGTGATCGGGCTGGAGACCGGTTCGCCGTAGGTGGCCGCGGTGGAGGAGAAGACCAGGGTGCGCACCCCGGCGTCGCGCATCGCGGCGAGCAGGTCCATGGTGCCGCCGACGTTGTTCGCCCAGTACTTCGCGGGGTCGGCGACGGACTCGCCGACCTGGGAGTACGCGGCGAAGTGCAGCACCCCGTCGTAGCCGGGGTCCAGCCAGCGGGCCGCGTCCTGGACGCGGCCCTCGATGAACCCGGCCCCGGCGGGGACGCCCTCCCGGAACCCGGTGGACAGGTCGTCGAGGACGGTCACCTCGTGCCCGGCCTCCAGCAGGTGCGCGGCGACCACGCTGCCGACGTACCCCGCGCCGCCGGTCACCAGATACTTCTTCCGGGGGTTGCTCATTCGCTCGCTACCTCTCGCAGTCGCTGGGCCGCGGCTTCCGGCGGCACATCGTTGATGAACACACTCATGCCGGACTCGGAACCCGCGAGGAACTTCAGCTTGCCGGAGGTACGTCGAATGGTGAAAAGCTCCAGATGGAGCCCGAAGTCCTCCCGGTCCGGCACCCCGAACGGCGCCTGGTGCCAGGCGGAGATGTACGGGGTCGGCGGTTCACCGGGGCCGAAGATCCGGTCGAACCGCTTCAAGAGTTCCAGATAGACCTGTGGAAACTCCGTGCGCGCGGCCTCGTCCAGTTCCCGCAGGTCGGGGACGCGGCGGCGGGGGTGGAGGTGGACCTCGTAGGGCCAGTGCGCGGCGTACGGCACGAAGGCGACCCAGTGCTCGCCGCTGAGGACGACGCGTGAGCCGTCCGCCTCCTCGCGGGCCACGACGTCGTCGAAGAGGTTGCGCCCGGTCTCCTCGCGGTGCCGGCGGGCCGAGCGCAGCATCAGCTCGGTGCGCGGGGTGACGAAGGGGTAGCCGTAGATCTGGCCGTGCGGGTGGCCGAGGGTGACACCGATCTCGGCCCCGCGGTTCTCGAAGCAGAAGACCTGGGTGACCTCGTCCAGTCCGGCGAGTTCGGCGGTGCGGTCGGTCCAGGCGGCGAGGACCAGGGCGGCACGGTCCTCGGTGAGGTCGGCGAAGGACGCGTGGTGGTCGGAGGTGAAGCAGACGACCTCGCAGCGGCCGGCGTCCCCGGCGAGGGAGGGGAAACGGTTCTCGAAGACGGCGACGTCGTAGTGGTCGTCGGGGATCTCGCTGAGCCGCCCGTCCCGCGAGGGGCAGAGCGGGCACTCGTCGGCCGGCGGGTGGTACGTACGCCCCTGCCGGTGCGAGGCGATGGCCACCGAGTCGCCGAGGAGCGGGTCGTGGCGGATCTGCGACGAGGTCGAGACCGGGGCCAGGGGACGTCGGTCGACAGCGTCGCGGACGGTGTCGTCCGCGGCGTCGTAATAGATCAGTTCACGGCCGTCGGCGAGGGGCGTAACCGTCTTCTTCACCAGGTTCCTCCAAACATAACCGCACATAACTAATCACGAACCAACACCTCCGTCAATGGTCCAGCCGCCCGTCCCGCATCCGCGCACCCCGGCACGCGAACCGCACCCCGGCCGCGCGAAGGGCGTCGCCCGATCGGCGCACGCCGTACATCGCGCCACGCCCGTACAAAGCGCCACGCTCGCCCATGATCGAACAAAGAACACCATTCGGATGGTTCGTTCGCGGAACGCATCGGCGTGGGTTCCGTCGCGTGCACATGCGCCCGGCGAAGCGAGAACCCCCGCCGCGTGCCTCCCCGGCAGACACTGGCCGAAGGGCTCCGTCCCCGCGAACGGGCTCGGCCACGCGATATCCCGGTGATCCGTTTCGCCGTCGCTCTCGGCATCGGTTCCGCCGCCCCGCGCCGGCGCGCGGACGAGCCTCGGCTGCCTCTCTCCGGGCACTCACCGCCCGCCCGGGTGACCGCTCCCGCCTTCGTCGCGGCGGATCCCGGCGCGGGGGCCCGGCGTCACTCGTCCCGGCCGAGGCCCTCGGGCCCCCGCACCGCCCCCGTGGCCGCGCGGTCCAGCAGTCCGGTACGGGCCGCGAGGGCCGCGGCCTCCAGCCGTGAGCCCACCCCCAGCTTCATCAGCACCCGCTGCACATGCGTACGCGCGGTGCTGGGCGCGATGCCCATCCCGGCCGCGATCAGCCGGGTGTCCTCGCCCTCGGCGACCCTCACCAGCACCTCGGCCTCGCGCGGCGTGAGCATCAGGAGCAGCCGCCGGCCCTCGTCGTCGGGCTGGACCGCCGGGTTGAGCAGCTCGGCGAAGGCGCCCCGGAGCAGCTGCGGAGCGATCGCCGTCTCTCCGGCACGGGCCTTGATCATGGCCCGTTCCACTCCCTCGATCCGCTCGTCGTGCCGTACGTAACCGGCGGCCCCGGCCGCGAAGGCCGCCGCGATCCCGCGCGGGCTCGGCACCGGGCCGAGCACCACCACCGCCACCTGCGGGCGCTCCTGGCCGATCCGTACGATCGGGTCGAAGGTCCCCGGTTCGGCGGGGGACGCCGTGCCGAAGAGGCAGACCTCCGGCGCCCTGCTGACCACCAGTTCCGCTGACCCCGATGTCGGCGCGGCCGCCGCGAGGACCCGGTGCCCGCGCAGTTTCAGCGCCGAGGCCAGTGCCTCGGCGAGCAGTCGGTGATCGTCGACCACCATGAGCCGCACGCCCATCGAAACACGCCCCCAAGTACCCCTGTGTGCACCGGATTCCGTGCCCCCGGCCGCCTGACCCGGCAAGCTACACGCTTGTTCGACGCCACGTGCGCCTTACCCGCCATAAGCCCCCCGGATTGCCGAATTCTGCTTGATTCAGGGCTACTTGGCGGGCGGAAAACGATCGGCCCTGCCGGTCGGTGATCGACCGGCAGGGCCGTGGAACAACGCTGAGGGGTCAGCCGGTGGAGAAACTGACCACCAGGTACTCCTTGTCGTCCACCGAGCTCTCGCGGGGCTTGCTGATCATCACCTCGGAGAGGTACAGCCGCCCCTGGGAGTACAGGATCTCGGCGTAGTCCCCGGAGAAGCTGGTCTCCGCGTCGCGGACGGCCTCCTCGCTCGGGTTCTCCATCAGCAGCGTCTCCTTGAAGCTGGAGCCGTTGATGGAGACGATCTGGCCGCCCTTGTCGTACGGGGGCTCCTTGTACGCGATGATGTTGGAGCCGTCCATCCGCAGCGGGGTCAGCGTGTAGCGGTCGCCCGCGTCCGCCTTGCCGCCGACGAGCTTGCCGGTGGTCAGGTCGAAGGCGACGATCTCGTTGGTGTCGCCGTAGTCGCCGCCGCCCTCGTGCTCCTCGGTCGGCACGTAGAGCCGGTTGTTGCCGACGACCACGTGCTGGCACGTCTCGACCTCGGTGGAGCCGCAGCGCGCCGCGTACTTGTCGGCGTCGGCCGAGATCCGCACGAGCAGCTTGCCGGTGGCCGCGTCGATGGAGAAGAAGTCCGAGATGCCGCTGCCGTCACCGGCGGTGTCGCCGACATCGGCCGCGACGACCAGCGGCTTGGTGGAGACGATGCTCGCGTACTCGACGCCGGCCGGCATCTTGTACGAGGAGATCGGGGCACCGGTGGCCGGGTTCAGGGCCTGGATGGTGAGCTGCGGTTCGTCGTACGAGCCGCACTTGCGGACGACCGCGAGGGCGTCGCCGCCGCCGTACCCCTTGTCGTAGCAGCCGTCCGTGCTGGCCTTCGGCTTCCACAGCTCGGCGCCGGTGGTGAGGTTGAACGCGGCGCCGCCGCTGGTGCCGCCCGCGGCGATCGTGGTGCCGCTGAGCGTCACCTCGTCGAACCTGATCGGCTTGTCACCGCTGGTGGCGGCGGTGACCGACTTGCTCCACAGCAGCTTGCCGGTGCTCAGGTCGAGCGCGCCGACCTGGCTGCAGTCCTGGTACTTGTCCTTCGCCGTCCGCTTGGCGGGCTCGAAGGCGATCGCCGTCTTGAAGTCCTTGCTCATGTGCCGGGAGGCGGCGCAGAGCTGGCCGGTGAGCGGAACGGCCCAGAGCTTGGTGCCCTTGGCCAGGTCGTAGGCGACGATCTCGTTCACGCCGGTCTTCACGTACGCCTTGTCGGTGAGCCAGGAGCCCGAGACCGTGGTGACGTCGGTGACCTTCGGCTGCGGGAGCTGGAAGGCGACCTTGGACTTGGTGTTCGCCGGTGCCTTCTCGGACCCGCCGCCGAGTCCGCCGTCCGCGCCCTCGCCGCCCTTGCTCTCGCCGCCGGTGGCGCCGGTGGAGGCCGCCTCAATGTCGCCGCCCTTGTCGTCGTCACCGGTGGCGGAGTAGATGATGCCGCCGCCGATGATCAGCACCACGGCGACGGCCGCGGCGAGGATGATCTGCATCTGGGTGCTGAACTTCTTGCCGCCGCCGCCCTGCTGCGGGTCCGGGTACTGCGGCTGCATCGGCTGGGTCGGGTAGCCGTACCCCTGCTGCGGCAGGCCCGGCTGCCCGGCCGTCGGAGCCTGCGGGTAGCCGTAGCCGCCCTGCGGGGCCTGCGGGTAGCCATAGCCGTAGCCGTTGGGCTGCGGCGCGGGCGGCGGGACGTAGCCGCCCGCGGGCGGGGCGGCCGGAGCACCGTACCCCCCGGCGGGCGGGGCGGGCGGGCTGCCGTACCCGCCGGGCGGCGGGGTCTGCGGCGCGGCCGGTGCGGCCGGCGGCTGCTTGCTGAGGGCATCCGGCGGCGGCGGGTCCTGCGGGGCGCCGAAACCACCGGGCGGCGGATCCTGCGGGGCGCCGAACGCACCGGGCGGCGGGTCCTGGGGAGCGCCGAATCCGCCGGGGGACGGCTCGTTGGGCGGCTGGGGCGGCTGGGTCATGGCGTGCGTACCTCGGAAGAAGGGGGTGTGTGGGGTCTGGGCCGGTGGCTGCCGGCCGGATTCCGTCGGGTGCCGTCGTGAACCGTCACTTGCCGAACACCATCATCGTCTTCTGCTCCTTCTCCTCCTCGTCGTTGGAGGCGCTGACGCGCCCGCTCATGATGAAGGAACGGCCGCCCGCGTAGGCGATCTTGGAGGTGAAGAAGCTGCTCTCGATACGGGTCGTCGAATCCGGGTGCTGGAGCACCACGGTGGGGGTGCCGCCGGCCGGCGGGAGCGTCGCGATGGCCCCGCCCTTGTCGTACTTCGCCTCCATGTAGAGCAGCACGTTGCCGCCCTCCATGCGCAGGGGCTGGAGGATCCGCTCGGCCGGGGCGTCGGCCTTCCACTTGGTCCGGCCGGTGTTCAGGTCGAAGGCGACGACCTTGTTGGTCCGGCCGGTGCCGCTGGTGTCGGCCTCGGTCGCGATGTAGAAGGTGTTGGCGTCGGCGGCGACGCCGCTGCACCCTTCGAGCTTCTCGCCGAAGATGCTGAAGTCATGGCCGCAGTTGGTGGAGAGCTTGTCGCCCTTGTCGCTCACCAGCTGGGATCGGAGCGTGCCGTTCTCCTTGAGCGCCACGATGGACCACTGCTTCTTCTTCTCGTGGGTGAGCGAGACGATCAGCGGGCTCACCGAGTAGACCTTCTTGACCTCCCAGCCGCGCGGCGGCTGGTACGTCCACTTGGCCTTGCCGGTGGTGGGGTCGAGCTCCTGCACCTGGTGCTGCGGGTTCTCGATGTCGCCGGTACGGCAGCTGGCCGCGGCGATCAGTTTGGGGCCGCCCGCGAACGCGAAGGGCTGGCAGTTGCCCGAGGGCTTGCCGAACAGTTCCTTGCCGTCGCTGACGCGGTACGCGTTCGAGTTGCCGGTCCGTCCGACGGTGACGGTGTCGCCGCTGATCGCCAGACCGATGTCGGACATCAGGTCCCAGGTGCTGTTCTTCGTGATCGACTTCTTCCAGCCGGCCTTGCCGGTGTTCAGGTCGATCATCTGGAGGTCGGAGCAGTCGGCCTTGTCGGTGGTGCCGTTCTTCACGCCGATGACCATCTTGCCGTCGGCGGTCGGAGTGTGGGGCGTCGCACACACATCGGCGGGAAGCGGAAGGGTCCACTTCTGCTTGCCGTCGGCGGCCGAGTAGGCGGAGACGGAGCGGTACATGGCCTTGACCACCGTGTCGCCGACGATCCAGGGCCCGTACACATCGGCGCCGTTGCGCGGCAGGTCGACGCCGTTCTGCTGGAGCCAGAGAACCTTCGCCTCACCCTTCTTGCGCCCGGCGTTCAGGTCGTCGTCCACCGCGCGGCCGTCGCCGTTGCCGTCGCCCTCGTCGACCGTGGGCGACCCGCTCGGCGGCTTGGGGCCGGTGCTCTTCCCGGCCACGGGCTTCTTGTCGTCGTCGCCGCTCACGGTGAACCAGACTCCGGCGCCGACGGCCAGGACGACGGCGAGCGCCGCCGCCGCGACGACCGCGGGCTTGCCCTTGAGGAAGCCGCCGCCCCCGGAACCGGCCGGCCCGCCGGGCACGGGCGCACCGGGGTACTGCTGGGTCGGATAGCCCTGAACGGTCTGGGCCTGCTGACCGTACGGCCCCGGCTGCTGGGCATAGGGGCCGGTCTGCTGGGCGTACGGTCCCGGCTGCTGGGCGTACGGGCCGGGCTGCTGGGCGTAGGGGCCGGGCTGCTGGGCGGCGTACGGACCCGGGGCCTGGCCGGGCGCCTGACCCGACGCCTGCGGATAGCCGTAGCCGGGCTGCCCCCCGGGCGGCGTCTGCGGGTAGCCGTAACCGGGCTGCCCCCCGGGTGGCGTCTGCGGGGGGCCGGCCGGAGGCTGCACGGGCGGCGGCGTCTGCGGTATCTGGGGCGGCAGAGGCGGCTGTGCCTGGGGAGGCTGGCCCTGGGGCGGCTGAGGAGTTCCCTGCGGCGGCTCCTGCGGAGCCCCGAAGCCTCCCTGCGGCGGTTGCTGGCTGGGCGGCTGGGTCATCAGCACGTCCCCCTTCGTGCGGTCCGGTGCCCGTTTCGGTCTCCCCCGCGATTCCGTTGGGCTTAAATCCCCCCGGAAAGGAGCGAATCGGGCATGGCTTCCGCGTGTCACGACAGTCGAGCGGGGCTTCTTTGTACCACCCGCATCAGTTCGAAGCCGGGGTCGGCCCATCCCCTGTTCCCAAGGGAGAACCGCCTTGTGATGCCCTCGTTACGCCATGGCCGGACCTGATCGTCAGTCACCGGAGGCGACCGTCGCCAGTCACCGGAGGCAACCGTCGTCAGTCACCGAAGGCGACCATGGTCAGCATCGCCTTCTCCTCCTCGTCGGTGACCCCGCTGACGGTGGGGTGCATGAGCAGCGAGCGCCCGTCCGCGTAGGTCACCAGCGGGGCGAAGAAGCCGCGTTCCACCTGGGCGGCGGACGCCGGATGCCGCAGGACCGGCAGCAGCGCGCCGCCCGTCGGTGCGAGCGCCATGATGCCGCCGCCCCTGCCCTTGGTCGCGCTCAGATACATGAGCACCCTGCCGCCCTCGACCCGCAGCGGCATCAGGGTCTGTCCGGCGGGCGCGGCGGCCCTCCACTTCGACTTGCCGGTGCTCAGGTCGAAGGCCACGACGGCGTTCGTCATGTCCTTGTCGACGAACTCGGGCTTCGTCGCCATGTAGAAGGTGTCCGCCTCGGCCGCGACCCCCACACAGTTGTCGAGGTTCCTGCCCTGGGTGCGCTGTTCCTTGGTGCAGCGGGGCTCGTAGTCGTCGGTGCCGCCGACGAGTTGGGAGCGGTAGGTCCCGTCCGCGTTGAGCACCGCGACGGCCCACTCCTCCTCCCCCTTCTTCAGGGAGACCACGAGCGGGCTGACGGAGTAGAACTGGTCGACCTGCCAGCCCTTCTTGACCTTGTACGTCCACCGGACCCTGCCGGTCGCCGGGTCGATCCGCTGGACCTGCTGCTCCTTGTGGTCGTCGGCCTCGGTCTGGCAGCTCGTGGCGGCGATCGGGATGTCGCCGCTGACGAAGCCGAACGGCTGGCAGTTGCCGGGCAGTTTGCCCCACAGCACCTTGCCGTCGCTGATCCGGTAGGCGTCCGTGCGACTGGTCCGGCCCACGGTCACGACGTCTCCGTTGATCGCCATGGTGACGTCGGAGAGTCCGTCCCAGGCGCCGGGCCGCGCGTAGCCCTTGCGCCAGCCGGCCTTGCCGGTGGTGAGGTCGATCATCTGGAGGTGGTCGCAGTAGGCGCCCTCGGCGGTGCTGTCGTTGACGCCGATGACGATCTTTCCGTCGGTGGCGGCGCGGGTCGGGGCGGCGCACACGCCGGTCGTCAGGCGCAGGCTCCACTTCTGCTTGCCGTCGACGAGCGAATAGGCCGACACCGTGCGGTACATGGCCTTCACCACGGTGTCGCCCACGATCCACGGCCCTTGCGCGTCGGCGCCGTTGCGCGGCAGGTCGACGCCGTTCTGCTGGACCCAGAGGACCTTGCCCTCACCGGCCTCGCGCCCCGCGTTGAGCTCGCCGGGAGCGGGGGCCGGGCTCACACCGGTCGTGGGCGGCGCGCCCGATTCCTCCGTACCGCCGCCCTTCCCGTCGTCGGGCTTTCCCACGACGGACTTCCCGGGCCCGTCGCCATCGCCCGACACGGCGAACCAGACGCCGCCGCCGACGGCCAGGACTCCGGCGAGCACCGCGGCGACGAGGGCCGAGGTCCTGCCCCGGGACCGCCCGCCGGGACCGGGGGCCCCGGAACCCGGGGGCTGCGACGGGGGCGTCGGGGGCTGCGGGTACGCCGGGGGCTGCGGGTACGCCGGGGACTGCGGCTGACCGTACGACTGCTGCGGAACCGGTGGACGCGGCGGCTGACCGTACGGCGAGTGGGCCGACGGGGGCTGCTGGGCCGTGGGAGGCTGCGGGGCCGACGGGGGCCGCGGGGTCGCGGGAGGCTGACCGTACAGGCCGGGCGGCGGATCGTACGGTGCTCCGAAGCCTCCCTGCGGCGGTTGCTGGCCGGGCGGCTGAGTCATCGGTACGTCCCCCTCGTGCGGTCCCGTACCGCAGGGTTCACGTCAACCCCGGGCGGGGTTTCTTTCTACCACCCGCCCCACCCGCACCATCCGCACCACTGGCCCCGCCTTCACCAGCCCGTCACACCATGGCCGTCAGGCGTCCTCGGCCAGCTCCAGCCAGCGCATCTCCAGCTCATCGCGCTCCGTGACCAGTTCGCGCAGCTCGGCGTCGAGCTTGGCGACCTTCTCGAAGTCGGTGGCGTTGTCGGCGATCTGCTTGTGCAGGGCCGTCTCGCGCGTCGACATCTTGTCGAGCTGCCGCTCGACCTTCTGGAGCTCCTTCTTCGCCGCCCGCGCCTCCTGCGGCGACACGGCCGGGGCCGGAGCGGACGTCCCGCCGGACGGCGCGGGCGCGGCGGCGGACGGGGTGGCCGTCTCCTCCATCCGCTGCCTGCGCTCCAGGTACTCGTCGATCCCGCGCGGCAGCATCCGCAGCGTGCGGTCGCCGAGCAGCGCCATCACCCGGTCCGTGGTCCGCTCGATGAAGAACCGGTCGTGGGAGATCACGATCATCGACCCGGGCCAGCCGTCGAGGAGGTCCTCCAGCTGGGTCAGGGTCTCGATGTCCAGGTCGTTGGTCGGCTCGTCGAGGAACAGGACGTTGGGCTCGTCCATCAGCAGCCGCAGGATCTGGAGCCGGCGCCGCTCACCACCGGAGAGGTCGCCGACCGGGGTCCACTGCTTCTCCTTGGAGAAGCCGAACTGCTCGCAGAGCTGGCCCGCGGTCATCTCGCGGCCCTTGCCCAGGTCGACCCGGTCGCGTACCTGCTGGACGGCTTCCAGCACCCGCAGGTTCGGGGGCAGCTCGCTGACCTCCTGGGAGAGGTAGGCCAGCCGCACGGTCTTGCCGACGACGATCTTTCCGGCGGCCGGCTGCTCCTCGCCCTGCGTGCGGGAGGCCTCGGCCAGCGCCCTCAGCAGCGAGGTCTTGCCGGCGCCGTTGACCCCGACCAGACCGATCCGGTCGCCCGGACCGAGCTGCCAGGTGAGGTGGGTGAGCAGCGTCTTGGGCCCGGCCTGGACGGTCACGTCCTCCAGGTCGAAGACGGTCTTGCCGAGGCGGGCGTTGGCGAACTTCATCAGCTCGCTGGTGTCGCGCGGCGGAGGCACATCGGCGATCAGCTCGTTGGCGGCCTCGATGCGGTAGCGCGGCTTCGACGTGCGGGCCGGGGCGCCCCGGCGCAGCCAGGCCAGCTCCTTGCGCATCAGGTTCTGCCGCTTGGACTCCTCGGTCGCGGCGATCCGCTCCCGCTCGGCGCGGGCGAAGACGTAGTCGCTGTAGCCGCCCTCGTACTCGTGGACCGTGCCGCGCTGGACGTCCCACATGCGGGTGCAGACCTGGTCGAGGAACCACCGGTCGTGCGTGACGCAGACGAGCGCGGAGCGGCGGGCCCGCAGATGTCCGGCCAGCCAGGAGATCCCCTCGACGTCGAGGTGGTTGGTGGGCTCGTCCAGGACGATCAGGTCCGGCTCGCCGATGAGCAGCTTGGCGAGCGCGATACGGCGGCGCTCACCACCGGAGAGCGGGGCGATGACGGTGTCCAGGCCGTGCTCGAAGCCGGGCAGGGCGAGCCCGCCGAACAGGCCGGTGAGCACATCACGGATCTTGGCGCTGCCCGCCCACTCGTGGTCGGCGAGATCGCCGATGACCTCGTGGCGGATCGTCGCCGACGGGTCGAGGGAGTCGTGCTGGGTGAGGACCCCGAGCCGCAGGCCGCCGTTGTGCGTGACGCGGCCGGTGTCCGCCTCCTCCAGTTTGGCGAGCATCCGGATGAGGGTCGTCTTGCCGTCGCCGTTGCGGCCGACGACACCGATCCGGTCGCCCTCGGACACCCCGAGGGATACGCCGTCGAGCAGGGCACGGGTGCCGTACACCTTGGTGACCTGCTCGACATTGACCAGATTGACGGCCATTTCACTCCTGTCCAGGGGTTCGTTCGACGTTCCCAGGGTACGGCGCGGCGGGAACCCCGACGGCCCCGTCCCGGGCCGGGGCCGTGCTCACCGGCCCGCGCGTTCCACCAGGAGCCAGCCGCCGAGTGCCATCGCGACGGCGGCCGGGGCGCTGACCCGTACCGCGATGAGCAGCGCCGTGTGTCCCTCCAGGAGCCCGCCGAAGCCGACCATGGACAGGCCGAGCACACCGAGCAGGCAGAGGGTCGCGCCGAGCGCCGAGACGGCGCCGGAGCCCTTGGCCGGCAGGGCGGAGACCGGTCGTTCGAAGGTGCGGAAGACGGCGACGAGCCCGGCGGTGAGGGCCGCCGCCGCGGCGAGCCGGAGCGGGACCTGGGCCCACCAGGCACCGGTGGCCGGTTCGGGCAGGGGGACACCGAGGGCGAGCATCGCGCCGTAGACCCCGAGCATCGCGGTGAGGTGCCAGAGGAACGCGGTCATGGCCACCCCGTTGGCGGCGACGACGGTGCGCCAGACCCGGGGGCGGGCGACGAGGCGGGTGCCGGGTCCGCGCAGCAGCTCGACCGCGCCGACCAGCCAGAGTCCGTGGCAGAGCAGGGCGAGGGTGGGCGGGGCCATGTTGCTGACCTTCTCGCCGGGCATGCCGACCATCGACAGGGGGTACGGGCCCAGCGCCACCAGCGCCGCGGCCGAGGCCAGCCCGGCACCGGCGAGCAGGGCGGGGCGGCGGATCCGGCCGTCGGCGCGCAGGAACCCGAGCTGATGGACCGCGAGCCAGACGAAGGCGAAGTTCAGGAACGAGACGTACGGGACCGAGGCGGCGAACCGCAGGACGTCGACGGCGACCGCGGCACCGGCGAGCGCGGCGAAGGCGCCCCAGCCGTAGCGCTCGTGCAGCTTCAGCAGCGGCGGGGTGAACGCCACCATGGCGAGGTAGATCCCGATGAACCAGAGCGGCTGGGTCACCAGCCGCAGCGTGACCCCGGTCAGCCCGCCGCCCCCGCCGAGCAGCTGGACGACCAGCGCGGCCCCTCCCCAGACCAGGATGAAGACCACGGTGGGCCGCAGCAGCCGCTGGAGCCGGGCGCGCAGGAAGGCGGAGTAGACGGAGTCCGTGGAGCCCCCGGGGCGCTTGCGGAGCAGCGAGCGGTAGGACAGGGCGTGCGAGAAGCCGCCGACGAAGAAGAACACCGGCATGATCTGGAGCACCCAGGTCAGCGGCTGGAGGCCGGGGACGACGGCCAGCAGATTGCCGACGCCGTCGGAGGTGACGGCCGCCATCAGCCAGTGGCCGAGGACGACCGTGCCGAGCGAGGCGACGCGCAGCAGGTCGATGTAGCGGTCCCGGGTGGCGGGCGTCGCCCCGGCCAGGTCACGGACGCTTGATCCCGCACGAACACTTGATCCCATACGGGTACGGTCGCGCCGATCGCCCGGGGGCGGCAGCGCGCCCGTACTCAGTTCCCGTCTGAGTACGGGCTGTCCCGTCGTCCCTGGCGGATCGGCCCGGACCCGGTGTCAGAGAACGGTGGCCCCGGGCGCGGGCGACACCGCGATCCGCGCGTTCCGGCAGGTACCGGAACCGAGCAGGGCGTCGGCCACCTTGCGGGCCGACTCCTCGTCCGCCACCAGGAACGCGGTGGTCGGCCCGGAGCCGGAGACCAGCGCGGCCAGGGCACCCGCCCCGGTGCCCGCGGCGAGGGTGTCGGCCAGCGAGGGGCGCAGGGAGAGCGCGGCGGCCTGGAGGTCGTTGCTCAGGGCCGCCGCGAGTGCGCCGGAGTCGCCGGAGCGCAGGGCGTTCAGCAACGCCTCGGACGCGGCGGGGGCGGGGATGTCCGTACCGGCGGTGAGCCGGTCGAACTCGCCGTACACCGCCGGCGTGGAGAGCCCTCCGTCGGCGACCGCGAAGACCCAGTGGAAGGTGCCGCCGACCTCGACGGGGGTGAGCCGTTCACCGCGCCCGACGCCGAGGGCCGCCCCGCCGACCAGGCTGAAGGGGACGTCGCTGCCGAGCTCCGCGCAGATGCCGAGCAGTTCCTCGCGGGTGGCGCGGGTGCCCCACAGGGTGTCGCAGGCCAGCAGGGCGGCGGCCCCGTCGGCACTGCCGCCCGCCATGCCGCCCGCGACGGGGATGTCCTTGTCGATGTGCAGGTGTACGCCGGGGGCGATGCCGTGCCGTTCGGCCAGCGCGAGCGCGGCGCGGGCGGCGAGGTTGGTGGTGTCCAGCGGCACCTGGGAGGCGTCCGGGCCCGAGCAGGTGACGGTCAGCTCATCGGCGGGGGTCGCGGTGACCTCGTCGTACAGGCCCACGGCGAGGAAGACATTGGCCAGGTCGTGGAAGCCGTCGGGGCGCGCGGCACCCACGGCGAGCTGCGCGTTGACCTTGGCGGGGACGCGGACCGTGACGCTCCCGGCCGCCGTACGGTCGCTGCCGCTCATGCGTCGCTCCCGGCGGTCGAGGAGGTCCCGTTCGCGGAGGTCCCGTTCTCGGCGGGCTTGCTCCCGGCGGGCTTGCCCTCGCCCGGCTTGCTCTCGGAGGGCTTGCTCTCCGCGGGCTTGCTCCCGGCGGGCTTGTTCTCCGCGATGGCGGCGAACTCCTCGACCGTCAGCGCCTCGCCCCGGGCCTGCGGGGAGATCCCGGCGGCGACCAGCGCGGCCTCGGCGGCGGGTGCGGAACCGGCCCATCCGGACAGGGCCGCACGCAGCGTCTTGCGGCGCTGGGCGAAGGCCGCGTCGACGACGGCGAAGACCTCCTGCCGGCTCGCGGTGGTCCTGATCGGTTCGGTGCGCCGGACCAGCGAGACGAGCCCCGAGTCGACGTTCGGCGCGGGCCAGAACACCGTGCGGCCGATGGACCCGGCGCGCTTGACGTCCGCGTACCAGTTGGCCTTCACCGACGGCACGCCGTAGACCTTGTTGCCCGGCCGGGCGGCCAGCCGGTCGGCGACCTCGGCCTGGACCATGACGAGGGTCCGCTCGATGCTCGGGAAGCGCTCCAGCATGGTGAGCAGGACCGGCACCGCCACGTTGTACGGCAGGTTGGCGACGAGCGCGGTGGGCGCCGGGCCGGGCAGCTCGGTCACCAGCATCGCGTCGGAGTGGACCAGGGCGAACCGGTCGGCGCGCTCCGGCATCCGGGCGGCGACCGTGGCCGGGAGGGCGGCGGCGAGCGTGTCGTCGATCTCCACGGCGACGACCCGGTCGGCCGCCTCCAGCAGGGCCAGGGTCAGCGAGCCGAGCCCCGGGCCGACCTCGACGACCACGTCGTCCGGGCGGACCTCCGCGGTGCGCACGATCCTGCGGACCGTGTTGGCGTCGATGACGAAGTTCTGACCCCGCTGCTTGGTGGGGCGTACGCCCAGCTTCGCGGCCAGGTCGCGGATGTCTGCGGGGCCCAGGAGGGCGTCGGGCTCTGTGCTGCTCACCCGGTAAGCCTACGGCCGCGGCGCGGCGCCGCCGTGCCGTCGCGACCGCGGGGCCGCCGGTGCCGCGTTCCGCGGGGGCCCCGCGCAGTGCGCCGCGGCGCCCCCGTGCCGTGCCTCAGAAGTCGAAGGCCCGAGCGGTGTTGTCGTAGACCGCCGCCGCCAGCGTGTCCTCGTCGACGCCCTTCACCGCCGCCATGGCGCGCAGGGTGACCGGGATGAGATACGGCGCGTTGGGCCGCCCCCGGTACGGGGCGGGGGTCAGGAAGGGGGCGTCCGTCTCGACCAGGACCAGCTCGGTCGGCGCGACGGCCAGCGCGTCGCGCAGCGGCTGGGCGTTCTTGAAGGTGACGTTGCCCGCGAAGGACATGAAGTACCCGGCGTCCGCGCAGATCCGGGCCATCTCGGCGTCGCCGGAGTAGCAGTGGAAGACCGTCCGCTCGGGGGCGCCCGCGTCGGCGAGGACGCGCAGCACATCCGCGTGCGCCTCGCGGTCGTGGATGACGAGCGCCTTGCCGTGGCGCTTGGCGATCTCGATGTGGGCCCGGAAGGACTCCTCCTGGGCGGCCATGCCCTCGGGACCCGTACGGAAGTGGTCGAGACCGGTCTCGCCGACGCCGCGTACGTGGTCGAGGGCGGCCAGCGCGTCGATCTCGGCCAGCGCCTCGTCGAGGGCCGCCCTGCCGCCCGGTGCCCTGGCGCCCTGGCGCGAGGTGCCGTCGGGGTCGCCGTGCACGATGCGCGGCGCCTCGTTGGGGTGCAGGGCGACCGAGGCGTGCACGGCCGGGTGCGCGGCGGCGGTCTCGGCGGCCCATCGCGAGCCCGCGACGTCGCAGCCCACCTGGACGACGGTGGTGACGTTGACCGCGGCGGCCCTGGCCAGGCCCTCCTCGACCGTTCCGTCCTGCATGTCCAGGTGGGTGTGCGAATCGGCGACCGGAACCCGCAGGGGTTCGGGCAGCGGCGGGGCTTCGGTACGGCTCATGCCCACGATCGTACGAGGGCACGGGCGCACCGGGGCACGGGCATACGGGGCACGGGCCGACGGCTCGGCGGCGGGGAGCCGGACCCCGTCGGCGCGCGGCCGGCCCCCGGTCGTGGGGGCGGCCGGGTCCCCGAAGGCGGGCGCTGCCCGGTTCTACCGGCGGTGGAAGGGGTGCAGCAGGTCGGACAGATGCCAGTGGTGCGGCGTCCGCGGCGCGCCGACGGCCACCGCGGCCACCTCGTCCTCCTCGGCGGGCTCCGGGGGCTTGGGAATCTGCTTGCGCTGGAGCAGTTGCTGAACGGTGGAGACCCGGCCGGCCCGCATGATCCGGACCACGTGTCCACCGCAGTTCGTGCAGGTAGGAGTGGACAGCGGCGAAGGCACGCGCTCCCCGTCCGCCTTGTAGACCACGAAGGCATGGCCGGCACCGTCGACGTGGTGCTCTATCTCGTAGGCCTGTTCCCAGCCGTATCCACACCTCATGCAGGCGAAGGCGTACGCCTCATGCACGGTGGTTGCTGCGATCTCGCTCATACCTGCTCCTCTTGTCCGCCGGACAAGCACTCCGGGGATTGCCCGTCACCTTCCAGTGGACACCTCCGTATGGGCGGACGCACCAGCTCAGAGCCAGCATTGATGCGTTCTTGGCCTCCTTTGGCAGCCCTTTGCCCCCGCATGGCCCCAGGCAGGAACGCCCGTGACCGGCCCGGCACCGACCGCCCGTGAGCGCCCCCCGCGCCAGGCCGAATGCGCCCCGCGCACCACCCCCCGTTCGCGTGAAGGGAATAGGCATTACCCCAGGCCATTGCCTTACCGAGAGCCATAAGAATTCATCATTCAATTGAAAGGAGAAATTCCAGACTCATTCAGTCCGATTTGCGGCTTTACATTTCGTGTATTTCACTCGGACCGTACGCAGAACCCCACTTCCCACAGGACGGGGAAACACCCATGTACACCACCGAATCCACTGCCACCGACATCGAGCTCGACCTCGACGCGGCTCTCAACCCGGGCGAGGCCGAAGGCTTCTACCGGGACTCGCGCGAGTGCGCGTACCTCGCCCTTCTCGGAGGCGGCTCGCTCCTGCTGCTCGCGCCTCCGACCCCCCGCCCGAAGAAGGGCTAGTCGGTAGCACATGGACCAGTCACATGCCTCGTCCCCCCTCGCGGGTGCCGTGCATGACCTGGCAACAGAGGTGGTCCTCGCTCTTCGGAGCGGGGACCACCTCGCCACGGTATGCGGCGCCGCCGGAATCGACGAGGACAACCGGACGGGAATCGCCGCCGTACGTGTCATCGGGGCCGATCTCCTTCTGCCCAGTGTTCTGCACGGGCGCGATCCGCATCCCGGCGACATCGCCGTGCTCCACCGTGCCGTGCGGGAATTCCCGCCCAAGCCCGACGCCTCCGACGCGGCGGCCTGGAGCCACTGGGGCATGATGTCGGCCCTGCACCGGACAGCACCGGCCACCACCGCTCCCGGACAGCCGCCGGCCGCCGGCGCCGGCGTCGGCGAGCCGGATGCGGCCTGGCTCGAAGGGGCCCCCTGGCAGGCGTTCACCCATCAGCTCTCCGTACTGGCCCCGCTCGCCGTCCCGGCCGCCTCGTCGGCCGTGCACCGGGCCGCCGCGCACCGGGTCGTGGACCTGGCCCGGGGATTCGTGCGCGCGGTGCGGCGGCGCAACTGGCTCCAGGCGGCGGGGGCCGGCCGCTGGCTGGCCGCGCTGGACGGCCGGCCCGAGAGCCTGGGCCTGGAGCGCGGACTCGACTTCGTCGAACTCATGGGCGGCCCGGACCCCCGGGTCACGCTGCACGTACGGGCGGCCCGGCTCATGGCCGAGGGGCGGGCGCGGTGACGGCAGCGGCGGCCGGTCCCGACGCACAGCACGGCGGCACGACGGGCGCGGCACTGTCCGTCCTGCCCCGCGTACTGCGACAGGCGCTCGGCTGGGCCGACGCCCACCGCTCGGGCTTCGTGCTCCCCCAGGACGTACTGGAGCCGCACACCCAGGTCAACGCCACGCTCAAGCCGCTGGGCGAGCTGGCCCAGCTCTGCACCACCATCCGCCGCAGCACCGTCCCCGGCACCCCGGAGCACCGGACGGCCGGGGAACTCATCGCCTTCGCCTGGGAGCAGCTGCACACCGGCGACCTGCTGCTGGAACTGCTGCACGGCGAACCCTTCGCCGCCTACCCGTACGAGATCTACGCGGCCTTCGCCGGATACGGGCTGCGCCACGAGGGCTTCGAGCGCCTGGCCGGGACCCTCTCCGCGACCAGGGGCTGGGCCCACACCGAGCAGCACGCCAACCGGGAGCTGGGGCTGATCAACTCGGAACGGCGCGTCGGCACCGCCCCGCACACCGACCCCGGTCCGGTCCTCGCGCGCACCTGGCTGGGCGGGCTGTCCGAGCCATGGATGTTCGAGGGCCCCTCCGGCTACGCGCTGACCCACACCGTCTTCCACATCACCGACTGGTGCTGCGTCCCCGAGCGGATGCCCGCCGGCATCGACGCCTATCTGCGGGCCTGGCTGCCCCCCTGGGTGGACGGCTGTCTGGAGAGCGAGCAGTGGGACCTGACCGGCGAACTGCTCGCGGTCGCCGCCGCCCTGCCGGGCCCGCCGCCCTCGGCCCTGCTGGACGCGGCCTGGCCCGCGCTCGCCGCCGCGCAGGCCGCGAGCGGCGCCGTACCGGAGACGGGCCCGTTGGCCGCCTCCGGGGACGAGGACCCCGACCCGTACCCCTTTCTCGCCTGCTACCACTCCACGCTGGTGACCGCGTTCGCCGCCGCGCTGTGCCTGAAGCGGCTCACCGCTCACCGGCAGGACGTCGCGGCAGCGGAAACCGGGGCAGCCGCATGAGCCACGCCGGTCGCATGAGCCACGCCGGTCGTATCAGCCGCACCGGTCGTATCAGCCGGACCAGCCGCACGGAAGGAGCTGCCGCATGAGCGGCATCCAGCAGATCCACGACGTGGGCGCGCGGGCCCTGGGGTGGCTCTACGACCACCGGGCGGGCTTCCGGCTGGACGACGACCCGCCGCCCGAGGCGGGTGTCCTGGACCGGTTCAAGCCGCTCGGCGAGCTGGCGATGATCAGCAAGGTCATCTTCCGGGAGGGGGTCGCCGGTTCCCGGCAGGCCGACCTGGCGCGCAAGCTCCTCGACCACGCCTGGCACGACCTGCTCGGCTCGGGAAGCCGGCTGGTCGACGGCCAGCGGCGCGAACCGCTCTGCCCCATTCCGATGGAGGTCTACGTACCGTTCCGGGAGCTGGGGTTCCGGGCGCCGGAGCTGGAGGCCGCCGTCCGGCTGAACCACCGGCTGACCAGCTGGGGCGGGCTGGAGGTCCAGCCCGCGCGCCGGCTCGGGCTCAGCGCCGTGGAGCGCCGCTTCGGACTGGAGCCGAGCGTGCCGATCGACGAGGCGTACCGGAACACCTGGCTGTCCCGGCGGCCCGAGCCCTGGACCGTCGAGGGCAACATCGGCTACGACATCACGCACACCGTCTTCCACCTGACGGACTGGGGCGCGAACCCGGCCGGGCTGCCCGCCGAGGTGGCGGACTACCTCGCCCTCTGGCTGCCGGTGTGGCTGGACGACTGGCTCGACCTGGGCCGCTGGGACCTGCTGGGCGAACTGCTCGTCGTCGACGCCTGCCTGCCGGCGCCGACCCTGGACCCCGCCGCCTGGGCGGGATTCGCCGGGGCCCAGCAGCCGGACGGGGCGATGCCCGTGATGGACGCCATGCCCATGCCGGAGGGCGACGAGGAGTCGGTCTTCGACCTCCTCTACCACCCCACGCTGGTGGCCGCGTTCGCCTCGGCGCTGGCCCTGTCCCGCGCCCTGTCGGACCTCGCCGCCCCGGCCCCCGCGTGACGGCCCGCCAGGACGTCCGCCGGGCCCCCGCGGGCCGTCCTTCCCCGGACCGCGGCGAGAGGGCCCGGCTGCTGGACCGGGCCGCGCGGACCATCGACGCGCCCGGCCTCGTGATCGCGCTCAGCCACCGGGGCCACCGCACCCTGCGGTTCGGCGGCGCGGAGCCCGGCGAGGTGCCCCGCGACCGGCTCCACCACGAGCTCGGCTCCGCGTCGAAGCCCTTCACCGGACTGCTGCTGGCCACGCTCGTCGCGGCGGGCCGGCTGCGGTACGAGGACTCGGCGGCCGAGCTGCTGGCCCCGGGCCGGCCGGTGCATCCCGCCGTGCGCGCCATCACCCTGCGCCATCTGATCACCCACACCTCGGGGCTCCCCGCGCTGCCGGCCGACTTCTACCCGCAGGCGCTGCCCCGGTGGTCCACCGCCCCGTACAGCGGCTATCCGGCCGACCGGGTCGTACGGGCCTTCCTCCGCGCCCGCCCGCGCCACCGGCCGGGCACCCGCTGGCACTACTCGAACTTCGCGGTCTCCGTGCTCGGGCACACCCTCGCCGCCGCCACCGGCACACCCTGGGAGGTCCTGCTCCAGCAGGAGGTACTGGGCCCGCTCGGGCTGGACGGCACACGGCTGCGCCCGGGTCCGCCGGGCAGCGATGCCGTGGGGCACCGACGCGACGGCAGGACGCTGCCCGCGCTGGACACCGGCGGCTTCACCGCCGCCGGAGCGGTGCGGGCGACGCCGCCGGACCTGCTCACGTTCCTGGAGGCGCATCTGCCGCCGGCCGTCGCACCCACCCGCCCCCTGGCCGTCGCGCTCACGGACGTACGGCGCCCGCTGCTGCGGCGCGGGCTGCGGCACGCCCATACGCACACGCTGACCTGGTTCCGCCATCCGTCACCGCGCGGGCCGGTCTGCTTCCATGCCGGAGCCACGCTCGGGCAGCAGATGTTCCTCGGCTTCCGCCCGGACACCGGTACCGCTCTGGCGGCCATGGTCGACCGACGGGTGAACAGGGCCGACCCGTTCATCGCGACCATCCACGAGCTGCTGACGGAAAAGCTCTGACGGGACGCCTCCGCCCGGCGCACGGCGCCCGCCGGCGCCGGTCGGCGCGCCGCGCCGGGATTGGCCGGCGCGCCGCGCCCGGACCGTCAGGACTTCGGGGGCCGGACCGGTCAGAACTTCAGGGCCGGACCGGTCAGGACTCCGAGCCCGGACCGGTCAGGGCTTCGGGCCCCGGGCGGCGTTCTTGGCCGCGACCACCGCGTCGAACACATCACGCTTGGGCAGCCCGGCAGCCGCCGCGACCGCCGCGATGGCCTCCTTGCGCCGCTCCCCCGCCTCCTCGCGCACCTGCACCCTGCGGACGAGCTCCTCGGGGTCCAGGTCCTCGTTGCCGGAGTCCGTGGCCCCCTCGACGACCACGGTGATCTCACCGCGTACGCCCTCGGCCGCCCACACGGCGAGATCGCCCAGCGGGCCGCGCTTCACTTCCTCGTACGTCTTGGTCAGCTCCCGGCACACGGCGGCCCGGCGGTCCGCGCCGAACACCTCGGCCATCGCCGCCAGGGTGTCGTCGAGCCGGTGCGGGGCCTCGAAGAAGACCATCGTGCGGCGCTCGTCGGCGACCTCCCGGAGCTTGCCGAGACGTTCGCCCGCCTTGCGGGGCAGGAAGCCCTCGAAGCAGAACCGGTCCACCGGCAGCCCGGACAGGGCGAGCGCCGTCAGCACCGCCGACGGGCCCGGCACCGCCGTGACCCGGATGTCCTTCTCGACGGCCGCGGCGACGAGCCGGTAGCCGGGGTCGGAGACGGACGGCATCCCGGCGTCCGTGACCAGCAGCACCCGCGCGCCGCCCGTCAGCGCCTCGACGAGTTCCGGTGTGCGGGCCGACTCGTTGCCCTCGAAGTAGGAGACGACACGCCCCGTGGTGTGGATGCCGAGCGCCTGGGTGAGGCGGCGCAGCCGCCGGGTGTCCTCGGCGGCCACGACGTCGGCCCGCTCCAGCTCGGCGGCGAGCCGTGGCGGGGCGTCCGCCACATCGCCGATGGGGGTCCCTGCGAGTACCAGCGTTCCAGTCGTTCCAGTCACAACAACCATCCTCCCAGCCCGGGAGCGCGCCTCGCACAGATGCGTTCCCTACGATGGCGCGGTGACGAGTACTGCGCCCGAAGCCCAGCAGGGCCAAGACGCCGGGGACCAGCACGGCGAAGAGCCGCATTCCTGGCAGCGGCGGCTGCGCCGCTTCGGCCATTCGCCCCGGCCGGGAATCGGGCTGCGCGAGCGGCTGGTGCCGCCGTACACCCGCCCGGGAGCCCGGCTGTGGGCGGTGCTCGGCGTGCCTCCGACGCTCGCGGACCGTCTGGTGCGCTGGTCGGCCTGGGGCGGGCCGCTGCTGGTGGCGCTGGTCGCCGGGCTGCTGCGGTTCCACGACCTGGGCAAGCCGGACGCGGTGATATTCGATGAGACGTACTACGCCAAGGACGCCTGGGCCCTGGTCAACCAGGGGTACGAGGGGGCGTGGCCCAAGGACGTCGACAAACTGATCCTGAAGAACCCCTCCGGGGTGGAGATCCCCGTCGATCCCGGCTATGTCGTGCATCCGCCGGTCGGCAAGTGGATCATCGGGCTCGGTGAGCAGATGTTCGGCTTCACGCCGTTCGGCTGGCGTTTCATGGTCGCGCTGCTCGGCACGGTGTCCGTCCTGATGCTGTGCCGGATCGGCCGGCGGCTGTTCCGGTCCACGTTCCTGGGCTGTCTGGCGGGCCTGCTCCTCGCGGTGGACGGCCTGCACTTCGTGATGAGCCGTACCGCGCTGCTCGACCTGATCCTGATGTTCTTCGTGCTGGCGGCCTTCGGGTGCCTGGTGATCGACCGCGACTGGGCCCGCCGGAAACTGGTCGCCGCCCTGCCCTACGACGAGGCGGAGGGGGTGCTGCGCCCGGACGCGCGCATCGCCGAGAACCTGCGCCTGGGCTGGCGGCCGTGGCGGATCGCCGCGGGTCTGATGCTGGGGCTGGCGTTCGCCACGAAGTGGAACGGCCTCTACATCCTGGCCGCGTTCGGCGTGATGGCGGTGCTGTGGGACGTGGCCGGGCGGCGCACGGCGGGCGCGGTACGGCCCTACCGGGCGGTGGTCCTGCGCGATCTGGTGCCCGCGTTCGTCTCCACGGTGCCGGTCGCGATCGGCACGTACGTGGTCTCGTGGACCGGCTGGATCGTCACGGACAAGGGCTACTACCGCAACTGGGCGGCGACCGAGGGCAAGGGCGGCAGCTGGACCTGGCTGCCCGACTGGCTGCGCAGCCTGTGGCACTACGAGAACCAGGTGTACGACTTCCACGTCGGCCTGACCTCCGGCCACACCTACGAGTCCAACCCCTGGAGCTGGATCATCCTGGGCCGCCCCGTCTCGTACTTCTACGAGGAGACGAGCGGCTGCAAGGAGTCGGCGACCGGCAAGTGCGCCAGCGAGGTGCTCGCCATCGGCACCCCGCTGCTCTGGTGGGCCGCGTGCTTCGCGCTGCTGTACGTGCTGTGGCGCTGGTTCTTCCGGCGCGACTGGCGGGCGGGCGCCATCGCCTGCGGTGTGGCGGCGGGCTGGCTGCCCTGGTTCTTCTACCAGGAGCGCACGATCTTCCTCTTCTACGCGGTCGTGTTCGTCCCGTTCCTGTGCCTGGCCGTGTCGATGATGATCGGCGCGATGCTGGGGCCCGCGGCGGGCACCGGGGCGAAGGCGGAAGTGGGCCTGCCGACCGACGACCCCGGCGGTGAGAGACGCCGGACGCTGGGCGCGGTCGCGGCGGGCGTGCTGATCCTGCTGATCGTCTGGAACTTCATCTACTTCTGGCCGCTGTACACCGGGACCTCCATCCCCGAGGACTCCTGGCGCGACCGGATGTGGCTGGACACCTGGGTGTAGTACCCACCGGACAGCATTCCGGTCCGGTAACAACACACTCACCAGCCGTCACCACCCCTTATGGTTCCTGACAGCTCCCCTTGAACACGTTCAAGGGGGACTCCTGGGGAGGGGGACTGCACAGATGCGCAGTGGAGCGAAGGTCGCCGTGGTCGGCGGAGTGTTCGTACTGGCGGCCGGAGGCATCGGCTACGGGGCGTACAGCATGCTCGGGGGTGGCGACGGCGGTACGGATTCCGGGTCCGCCTCGTCCAGGACCGCGTCGCAGAAGGTGAGGACGGGGCCGCTCAGCGAGGCGGAGATCACCGGGACGTCGGAGGACTTCCTCACGGCGTGGGCGGCCGGGGACGCGAAGGGCGCCTCCGCCCTCACGAACAACGAGTCCGCCGCCGAGCCGCTGCTCGCCGGATTCGCCGAGGACGCCCATGTCGGCAAGGCCGTGATCACTCCCGGCCCGGCGGTCGGCACCAAGGTGCCGTACACGGTGAAGGCGACCGTCTCCTACAAGGGGAAGACCAAGCCCTGGTCGTACACCTCGGAGCTGACCGTGGTGCGCGGTGTGACCACCGGAAAGGCCCTGGTCGACTGGGAGCCCTCCGTCGTCCATCCGCAGCTGACGGAGGGCGCGACACTGAGGACGGGCGAGTCCGCCCTCGCGCAGATCGAGGCGGTCGACCGCAACGGCAAGGTGCTGACCAAGGAGAAGTACCCGTCGCTCGGGCCGGTCCTGGAGACCCTGCGCACCAAGTACGGCTCCACGGCCGGCGGCACGCCCGGCATCGAGACCTGGATCGAGGGCGCCGACGCGAACGCCCCGGACCGGACGCTGCTGACGGTGACCAAGGGCAGGCCCGGCAAGCTCCGGACCACCCTGGACGCCGGTGCCCAGGCGGCGGCCGAACAGGCGGTCAGGAAGTTCGGCCAGGCGTCGGTGGTCGCCGTCAAGCCCTCCACCGGCGCGATCCGCGCGGTGGCCAACAACCCGGTGACCGAGTTCAACGTGGCGCTCCAGGGCAAGCAGGCGCCCGGCTCCACGCTGAAGATCATGACCGCCGCGCTGCTGATCGAGAAGGGCCTCGCCACCGCGAACGGAGCGGCCGAGTGCCCCAAGGACGTGATGTACCAGGGGAATACGTTCCACAACCTGGAGTACTTCGACCTGCCGGACGGCAGCACCTTCACCCAGAGCTTCGCCCGGTCCTGCAACACGGCCTTCATCAAGCTGATCGACGACGTGAAGGACGACGCCGCCCTCGCCAAGGAGGCGCGGGACGTCTTCGGGATCGGCCTGGACTGGAAGACCGGCGTCGTCACCACGGACGGCAGCGTCCCGGAGGAGACCGGCGGCGTGGCCGCGGCCCAGTACATAGGCCAGGGCACCGTCCAGATGAACGTCCTCAACATGGCGTCCATCACGGCGACCGCCCGCACCGGCACCTTCCGCCAGCCCGTCATCGTCCCGCAGTCGCTGGACGACCGTCAGCTCGCCACGTCCTCCCGCTCCCTGCCCGCGCATGTGTCCCAGCAGCTCACCCAGATGATGCGGGCCACGGCGGCCTGGGGCACGGGCCGGGACGCCATGGCTTCGGTCGGCGGCGACAAGGGCGCCAAGACGGGCTCGGCCGAGGTCGACGGACAGGGCACGTCCAACAGCTGGTTCACCGGCTTCAGCAACGACCTCGCGGCGGCGGCGGTCGTCCAGTCCGGCGGCCACGGCGGCGATGCGGCGGGCCCGGTGGTGGCCGACGTACTGCGCGCGGGCGGCTGAGCGGACGGGGCCGGCCGACCGGTCAGCCGCGCGGGACCGGCGAGTCCCCCACGTCCCACGGGTCCCGCGGTTCCGGCGGGTCCGGCCAGTCACCGCGCCCCGCCACATCGAGCACCAGGGCGGCGATGTTCCACGCGTCGTCGTCGCCCCGGTGGTGACGGCCCTCCAGCGGGAGGCCGGCGGTCTCCAGCGCCCGCGCCATGCCGGGACGCTTGCGCAGCCCGTACGAAGCCGTGAAGGCGACCTTCGCGTTGGTGTGCTGGTGGCCGAAGGGGTACCGGGTGCCCGTGTGGCGGCACTGGCGGGTGAACTGGTTGCGGTCGTAGTCGCCCCAGCTGGCCCACGGGAGCGCCCCGGTCCGGTGCTCGGTGGCCAGCATTCGGCAGGCCTCGGCGAAGGACGGGCCCGCTTCCACCTCGGCCTGGGTCAGCCCGGTCAGCTCGGTGCAGAACGGACTGACCCGGGACCTGGCGGGCCGGACCAGCAGCCGGTGCTTGGCCAGGCGCTCGCCCGCGCGGAGATCGACGACGGTGAGGCCGATCTCGATGATCTCGCTCACCTGCCCGGGTGGCGGCTGCCCGTCCCAGCAGGTCGCTTCGACATCGACGACGTTCAGCAGCGCCTCACCCGTGCTCATGGGGGCGAGGGTAGATTTCCCTCGCCCCCACGTCACCCCGTTTTCACCGCCGGGCGGTGAACCGGCCCGCTACGGGGCCAGCTTGATCGAGTTGATCGGGGTCAGGTCCGCGTCGGTGTACTGACCCGGAAACCCCTTGGTGCCGCAGTCGCCACCGTCGTACTTCTTGCAGAGCTGCACGGACGCTCCGCCGGTCTGGTTGTTGAACACCCGGTGCATCCCGGTGTGGTTGACCAGGTTGTGGGCGCCGTACGTCAAGAACTCAAGCTCCGGACTGTCGGAGTTCCACGACGCCTTCGGGTAGATGCAGACGTACCCGGACCGGCACCCGTGCACCGTGACGGCCTGCGTGCCGGCGTCGGCGGCCTGCGCACCCGCCCCCGTCACCAGCACGGCCCCCGCCGCGAATGTGAGTGCCGCTGCTGCTCGTACGAACCTGCGCATGTCGATCCTTCCCTGTGCCGTGCCCGGTGGACACCGCACTCCCCTGTGGAATGGCTGTCGTCCCTCCGGACGCCCTCCCCGCAACGTCTTCCGTTGCCGTGACGCCCGGCATGGAAAGAGCTTGGCCCCGCAGCCGCTCCGGGCGCCGCACGCTTTCATCCGGATGAAAGCGTCGGGAGAACGGACGCCGTATCAGGGCCCCGGATCGACGCCCAGGTCGGGTCAGGCCCCGGACCGAGACCCGGATCGAGGCCAGGGTCAGGGACAGGGCCCGCACCGAGACCCGGATCGGGGCCAGGGTCAGGGTCAGGGCCCGCACCGAGACCCGGATCGGGGCCAGGGTCAGGGGCTGGTCGTTTCGAGCAGCGTCAGGCCCAGCGGCGAGGGAATGTGCAGGACGAACCGGCCCTCCCGGCGGCTGGAGGCCAGCCCGGCCTCGCGCAGAATCGCCAGCTGCTGGCTGGTGTTGGGCAGCGACGAGCCGACGGCTTCGGCCAGTTCGGACGTCGTGGCGCAGCCGCGCGCCGCCACCTCGCGCAGCAGCGCGGCCCGCGTCGGCCCGAGCAGCTTGACCAGGGAGGACACGGACCCCGCCCCCTCCGGACCGGCGGGCCTGTCGACGGGCCGCTCGACGGACTTGGCCACCGGGTAGACCAGCATCGGCATCAGCGCGTCGTCGACCAGGGTGATCGGCATGCGCCAGCAGAAGTAGGACGGCACCAGGAGCAGGCCGCGCCCGTCGAGGTACAGGTCCCTCTCGACCGGATACTCCACCTCCAGCACCGGCGGGCTCCACCTGGCCATGGGCCGGAAGGTGCCCAGCAGCGCCCTGGTCCCGCCCGCCGACAGCTCCCGGGACCGCCAGGCGACGTCGAGCGCCACCGCCTCGTCGATCCGGTGCCGGAACGGTGCGACGAACACCTCGTCGTAGGAGCTCAGGAGTCCGCCCAGTGCGCGCAGCGCCGTGGTGTCGCCCCGGGCCAGCTCCGCCCCGGCGAACGGCCGCACCCGCACCCCCGTGACCGCGCTCTCCCCGCCTTCCGCCAGCAGCACCAGCTCGTCGCGCAGACGGCGTCGCGGCGTCGAGAGCACTCCTTCGATGCCCTGCCGGAGGTCGGTGGTGCCACCGTCCACGGCGGGCGTCAGGAAGTCCGGGAAGTACGGGCCGAACGGCACCAGGCTGCGCAGGGCGAGCGCGGCACCGCGCGCGGCGGCGTCACCCTTCAGGCGCGGGGCGACCGCACGCCGCCACGGGCCGAACACGAGCGGCCCTTCCTTGGTCTGTAATCGGCAGACGCTGCAGACGATCTCCCACAGCGGGTCGGGTCGGCGGGCGATGCGGATGTACTCCAGGTCCCGGCCGGTGAAATGGACGCGCAACAAGTTTTCCCCCCTTGTCGTACTTCCCCATGGGCCCTTACCCACCGACGCCGGGTCAGGGAGCCTCGGTTGGCACAGGCACCCATCCGGCCACGTTTTGACCGGAAGTCACCGACATCACCCGGAGTGCGGCACTCCGGAATCCGTCTGGTGCCCGCCCGGCACGGTTCAGTAGCGTGCAGCACATGAGCACCCCCGAAACCGCGCCCGAAACCACGCCCCCGACCACCGCCTCTCCCTCCGCCGCCTCCTCCTCCGATGCCCACCCCCGGTTCGCCGAAGCGCTGCGCGAGCTGGGCCTCCAGGTGGAGGTACGCCGGTTCCCGGACGCCACCCGCACCGCCGCCGAGGCGGCTGCGGCGGTCGGCTGCGCGCTCAGCGAGATCGTCAAGTCGCTGATCTTCGAGGCGGACGGCGTACCGGTCCTGGTCCTGATGGACGGGTCCTCGCGCGTCGATGTGGAGCTCGTACGGAAGGAGCTGGGCGCCGGGAAGGTCAAGCGCGCCGGAGCCGACCTGGTCCGCGGGACCACGGGGTACGCGATCGGCGGCGTACCGCCCTTCGGCCATGTGACGAAGACCCGCGTGCTGGCGGACCGCGGGCTGCTGGACCACGCGGTGGTGTGGGCGGCGGCGGGCACCCCGCACACGGTGTTCCCGCTCGACCCCAAGACGCTGATCGCCCACGCGGGCGCCACGGTGGCCGATGTGCGCGAGCAGACCAAGTGACCCCTCTGGTCGCGTTCGCGGTCCTCATGGCCGCGATCACCCACGCCTCGTGGAACGCCATCGCGCACGCGATGAAGGACCAGCTCGTCTCCTTCACCCTGATATCCGGGGGCGGCCTGCTGATCGGCGCGGTGGCCGCCCTGTTCGTCCCGTTCCCGGCCGCGGAGGCCTGGCCGTACCTCTTCGTCTCGGCCGCGCTGCACGTGGCGTACATGCTGCTGCTGATGCGGTCGTTCACCCTGGGCGACTTCGGCCAGATGTACCCGATCGCCCGGGGCACGGCCCCGCTCGTGGTGACGGTCCTGGCCGCGGTCTTCGTCGGCGAACGCCCCGACGCCTGGGCCACGGCGGGCGTCGCGGTCGCCTCGGCCGGACTCGTCGGCCTCGCCCTGTGGGGCATCCGCGGCTCCGGGAAACGCCCGCACTGGCCGGCGATCCTGGCGGCCCTCGGCACGGGCCTGGCCATCGCCGGGTACACCACGGTGGACGGTGTCGGCGTACGCGCCTCGGGCACCCCGCTCGGCTACATCGCGTGGCTGATGATCCTGGAGGGCCTCGCCATCCCGGCGTACGCACTCTGGCGCCGCCGCGCCGCACTCCTGCCGCAGCTACGCCCGTACGCGGTCCGCGGCCTCCTCGGCGCGGCCCTCTCGGTCTCCGCGTACGGCCTGGTCCTGTGGGCCCAGACAAAGGCCCCGCTCGCCCCGATCGCGGCGCTGCGGGAGTCCTCGATCATCGTGGGCGCGGCGATAGGCACCCTGTTCTTCAAGGAACGCTTCGGCGCCCCGCGCATCGCGGCTGCCGGACTGATGGTGGTGGGCATCGGGCTGATGCTGCACACGAGCTGACGCTCGGCTCGGCCCTACGGTCACCTGTGGAGCCCGGTGCGGGTCCTGCGGACCGCCCCGGCGCCCCTCCGCCTCCACATCCACCTCCGCATCCGCGTCCGCCTGGAGGAGCGGCCGATGGGAAAGGAGTCCGCTACTGTGCGGCGCGCATCCCGAGAACGTACGTCGCGGTAAGCGCGACAGCACGGTCTTCGTCACGGGACAGATCCGCGAGGGCACGTGACGCCGTGGCCCCGGGGATGTCCGCGAGTGCCTGTGCCAGCCGTAGACGTGCGGGCGATTCGGCGGTGCCGTGGGCGAGGCGGTCGACCAGCCCCGCGGCGATCTGGTCCGCCAGCGCGGGACGACTCGCCAGCGCGCTGAGCGCATCCGCCGCATCGACGTCATGCGCCTCCTCGACGACCATGTCGATGAGCGTCGGGACCGCGTCGGCCACTCCCCGTACCCCGAGCGCCAGAGCCGCGTACCTGCGGACAACGAGGTCGGGGTTGGTGAGGGCGTCCCGCAGCAGCACGGTCGACTCGCCGTTCGGGATCTCGGCGAGGGACTGGACGGCACGTTTCCGTACCTCGGCCACCGGTGAGCCGAGCCCCTCCGCCAGCAACGCGCATCCGCCACCGCCCGATCGCGCCAAGGCCCAGCGAAGGGCCCCGGCGACGTTCGGGTCCGACTCGCTCAGCGCCGCCTCGACCAACGCCTCCACCGGAACCGGAACTTCCTCGATCGCTGACAGGGCCGCGCGCTGGCGCGTCCCGGCGCTCTTCGACCCCAGCGCCTGGAGGAGCGCGACGCTCTGGAGGACGTCCTCCCAGCCGGCGGGTTCCGCGGCCCCGATCCGGCGGAGCCGCGTGAGCAGCTCCGTCTCCACCTCGATGCGCTCTCGCGTCCGGCGGATCAGGTCATCGACGAGCTCCGGGAGCGAGAAGCCGGGATCATCCAGCGCGCGCCCGACTTCACGCAGCGACAGCCCCAATGACCGCAGGCTCTCGATGTGGAAGATCCGCCGGATGTCCTCGCCGGAGTACTCCCGATAGCCCGCCCCGGTGCGTCCCGTCGGCCGCACCAGCCCGAGTGACTCGTAATGCCTGAGCATGCGGGCGCTGACCCCGGAGCGCCGTGCCACTTCGCCGATCAACACTGTCCGTCACTCCTCCTGGCCGGCCCCGCCGAGGGCCACGACGCGCTTCGCCTCCTCGATCGCGAACTCGAATCCGGCATCCGGGTCGCGGAACAGCCGTTCCGTGGCGATCGCATGCTGCCGTACGCGAGGTTCGAGATGCGTCATCGCAGCGCGGAGCGTGGGCAGAACCACCTCTCCGAGCGCGATCAGCGCCCTGCTGAGACTCAGCTGCGTCTCCCGTTCGCCCCGCCCGAGCTGCGTCGACAGCACCGCTGCCAACTCGGACTCCTCGCCCTCGGGCACGAGCACGACCCCAGCTCGCCAGGCGCTCCGCGCCACCTCGTCGTCGGCGTCGGTCAGCAGCGCCCGCGTGATCGCCGGCCATGCCTGCCGATCCCCGATCTTGGACAGCGTGTGCAACGCCTGGCTCCGTGCCTGCGCATGCTCCGAGCGGACTTCACCGAGCAGCTCCGGAACCGTCAGTGCCGCGGAGTGGCGGGTGAGCGCCCACGTCAGCATTTCACGAACGTAGAACTCGGGCTCGATCGCGCATCGCCCGATCAGCTTGTCGATGAACCGCGCGTCGGGGTTCGTGCCGACCGCCAGCGCTGTCTGCAACCGCACCGACGAGTCGCTGTGCTCCAGCCCCTGGAGAGTTCGCACGGCGTCCGTGTCCTGTTTCGGCATGATCATCGGGATCACCTCCTCGGCCACAGTGAAGGCCTTGCCACTGTGACAAGGTCAAGCGGCGTCACGCCGCGAGATCACGAGGGCCCGTTCGGCAGCATGGGCCGACCCCCTCGCGGCCTCATCAGCGGCTCCGGCCTCACGTCCGACCGGAGCTGCTGAGCCACCCCAGGTGTGCGACACCGTCTGAGCCCCCGTGCCGGAGCACCGCGCGTCTCAGGAATCGGCCGTGGAGCCGTCGCCACGCAGTGCCTCGGTGACCCGGGTGAGCGTCTCCGGGTCGTCGGTGTCGACGGTGACGGTCACGCCGTTCACCTCGACGCGTACGGCGGGGCGGCCGGGGCGGGTGGCGCGCCAGGTGGCGACCGCGGTGACGAGGCTGCCGAGGGCGATGCCGTTCGAGAGGACGACGTTGATCAGGTCCAGGCCGGCGCCCATGTCCCCGGGGGAGAGCGGCCCTTGCGGTGCGAGGCCGGCCCGCCCGCGCAGGTCGTCCGACCGGTTCAGCCAGGTGCGCAGCGCCAGCAGTTCGCGGTGGTCCCGGTCCTCTTCGATCCGCAGGGCGAGCTGCATCCGACTCCTTCGACGTGCTGGATTCCCGTGGGGAGCGTGCGTCAACTCCCCTTGCCATCGTGGGCAGTCGGAGCGTGGGGCACCCGGGTGTACGGCAAGTCGGCCGCCGGCGGAAAGCGGTGGCCCGTTCCGTTCCGGGACAGCCTCTACGGGTGATAGAGCGCGCGGGCGCGGTCGGTGTCGGCCGGTCCGTCCTCCCCGACGGGGAGGTAGTGGTTCAGCTGCCAGGTCTGCGTTCTGCCCGCCTGGCGGTTCGTCGTCGTCGCCCAGGGCGGGTAGACGCGGAACCCGCGCTTTCCGCCCGTACCGTTCCTCGACATGATGTCCCGCTCGCAGAGCACCTCGCGCGGGAGGACGAACTGCCCGAAGTGCCCGCCCTCACGGGTGCTGATGACGACGAGGTCGACGCCGTCCTCGGCGTCGAAGGGCCGGATCGGGCCGTCCCCGGACCTCTGCCACAGGGTGACGAACTGGCCGGCCTTCTTCGGCGTCGTCCTGGCCGCGCGGAACCTGACGGAGCGGCCGTCCAGGGTGAATCCGTACGCCCCGTACTCGGCGCTCTCCGCCTCCGCCACCGGCCGTGAGCAGGTGAACCCCAACGGGTCGTACACCAGCGCCTTCGCCGCGAGGAGATCGTCGTGGACCGGGGCGCCGGAGGACCAGGGCTCGGGGAACCGGGCCGGGTCCTGTGCCCGGGCCGGGTCCCGTGCCCGGTCCTGGGCCGGGAATTCCGGGGGTTTCTCATAGTTCGTCGCCATTCCTCCATGCTGCCATCGTCCGGTGTACTCGATCGACACCCGGGGTCATCACGGGCGGGGCACGTTCACGTGCCCGGCGGACTGCCGGGGGCAGAAAGGCGAAGCGCCGCACAACTGCCGTTTCCCTTCCTTGATCATCCGGACGGGTGCGGCGCAAACCGCTCGTGCGGGACGTACCGCCGGTACGACGCGTGAGGCCGTCGAGGTACGGATGGACGTGAACCGGCCCGATCCGCGTTCCACGGCCCTGCTCGTCGCCCTGCGGGTGCTGGTGGAGGCCGGGCCGCAGGCTCGGGACGCGGCGGAGGCGGGCAGGGATCTGTCCGGGCGGCCGGACCGGCTGCTGACCGTCGCCGCACCCGCCTCCGGGTGGGCGGAGACGCTGCGCGCAGGGCGGGCGGAACGTCGGCGCGCCCTGGCCGCTGTGGCCGAGCTGCGCCCGCTGCTGGACGACGCCGAACGAAGGTGCGGAGCCGAGCAGTTCGCAGCCACCCCTACCCCTCCGCCACCGCCCTCCGGAACCCCGTGTTCACGCCCAGCAGCCCGCCGTCCACGCGCAGGGTCGTGCCCGTGATCCAGGACGCCTCGTGCGAGGCGAGGAAGGCGACGGCGGACGCGATGTCCTCGGGCTCACCGATGCGGCCCAGGGGGTAGAGGGTGGCGATCCGGTCCAGTTCCGCTTCGCGGCCCGCCCAGGCGGGGGTGCGGATCGTGCCGGGGGCCACCAGGTTGACGCGGACGCCCCGGGGGCCCGCGTGGCCCGCCAGGGTGCGGGTCAGGCTGGCCAGGCCCGCCTTGGCGGCGCTGTAGGCGTGGCCGCCGAAGTCCTGTTCGCCGTTGACCGAGCCGATGTTGACGATCGCGCCCCGGCCCGAGGCCACCAGGTGCGGCAGGGCGGCGCGCGAGCAGCGGTACGGGCCGGTCAGGGTGATGTCCAGGTCCCGCTGCCAGACCTCGTCCGTCTCGTCCTCGAAGAGCGGGGTGTCCGCGCCGGCCGAGAAGGCGTTGTTGACCAGCACGTCCAGCCCGCCGAAGACGGCGACGACATGGGCGACGGCCGCCTCGACGGCCCGGCGGTCGCCGACGTCGCAGGGCAGGGCCTCGGCGGTGCCGCCCGCAGCCCGTATCCGCTCGGCGGTGTTCTCCGCGCGGGTGGCGTCCAGGTCGGTGACGAGTACGGCTGCGCCCTCGGCGGCCAGGCGGCGGGCGGTCGCCGCGCCGATGCCCTGGCCGGCGCCGGTGATGAGGACACGGTGACCGTCGAAGCGGGAAGGAGTCATAGGGCCGACCGTACTGCTCTGACCAGTGCCTGGGCACGGGGGTCGGCGGTGACTCCCTTCTGCAGACCGTTCGTCACATAGCCGAGGGCGATGCCGGATTCGGGGTCGGCGAACCCGAGCGAGCCGCCCCGGCCCGGGTGTCCGAAGGAGCCGGGGGCCAGCAGCGGGGCGGCCGGGCCGTGCAGCATGTAGCCGAGGCCGAAGCGGGTGCTGACGACCAGCACCCGGTCCGGGCCGGCGGACTCCTCGGTGCGGGCGAGGGTGAGCGTGGCCGGGGCGAACAGCCGGTGGCCGTCGACCTCGCCGATCATCGCGGCATAGCAGCGGGCCAGGGCGCGGGCGGTGGCGATGCCGTTGGAGGCGGGGAGTTCGGCGGCCCGGTAGGCGGCGTCGTTCTCGTCGGGGAACGGGTCGATCGCCCCGAAGGCCCGGCGGGTGAGGGATTCCGGGTCGCGGTAGGCCTCGGTGACGCTGCGCTTGGGGCGCACGCGCAGGATGCCGCCCCCGGCCTCGGCGGCCGGCGGTTCGACCGGGCCGATCCGGCCGACGCGGTGGGCCTCCTCGACGGGCAGCCCGAACCAGAAGTCCAGGCCGAGCGGGCGGGCGATCTCCTCGGCGATCCAGCGGCCGATGGTCCGGCCGGTGGCCCTGCGCACCAGTTCGCCGATGAGCCAGCTGTAGGTCTGGGCGTGGTAGCCGTGGTCGGTGCCGGGCTCCCACTGCGGGCGCTGGGCGGCGACGGCCCGTGCTCCGGAGACCCCGTCGGCGGCCTCCGCGGGGGTCAGGACGCGGTCCAGCGCGGGCACGCCGGCCCGGTGGGCGAGGAGGTGACGGACCAGGACGCGTTCCTTGCCGTTCGCCTTGAACTCCGGCCAGTACGTGCCGACCGGGGCGTCCAGGTCGACCTGCCCGCGCTGGTGCAGCATCAGCGGTACGGCGGCGGCGATGCCCTTTCCGGCCGAGCGGACGACCTGCACGGTGTCGACGGCCCACGGTTCGGTGCCGTCGACATCCTTCGTACCGGCCCACAGATCCACGACCTTGCGCCCGTGGCGGTAGACCGTGACGGCCGCACCGCGCTCCCCGCGCCGCTCGAAGTTGCGGACGAAAGCGTCCCCAACCGGTTCGAATCCGGGTGCCACCGTGCCCCGTACGTCCACGCCTGCTCCTGCGCTCCCGCTCATACCCCCCATGGTGCATCGCGCCGCGTGCCGGACGCGTGGCGGGTCACCCCTGGTTGACGGATACGGAGCGCGGGTCGAAGCCGAAGGGCAGCTCCAGCCGGTGCGCGCGCATCAGGTCCCGGTCGCAGAGCAGATCCCGGGTGGGGTCGTCGGCGGCGATGACGCCCTCGCTGAGGATGACGGCGCGCGGGCACAGTTCCAGGGCGTACGGCAGATCGTGCGTGACCATGAGCACGGTGACGTCCAAGGAGCGCAGGATGTCGGCGAGTTCGCGGCGCGAGGCGGGGTCGAGGTTGGACGAGGGTTCGTCCAGGACGAGGATCTCCGGCCGCATGGCGAGGACGGTGGCCACGGCGACGCGGCGGCGCTGCCCGAACGACAGATGGTGCGGCGGCCTGTCCGCGTACTCCGCCATGCCGACCTGTTCGAGCGCGAAGCGGACCCGCTCCTCCAGTTCGGGGCCGCGCAGTCCGGCCGCCGCGGGCCCGAAGGCGACGTCCTCCCGGACGGTCGGCATGAAGAGCTGGTCGTCGGGGTCCTGGAAGACGATCCCGACCCGGCGGCGGATCTCGGCGAGGTTCCGCTTCGCCACGGGGAGCCCGGCGACCCGCACGGTGCCCGCGCCCGCGTCGAGGATGCCGTTGAGGTGGAGCACGAGGGTGGTCTTGCCCGCCCCGTTGGGCCCGAGGAGGGCGACCCGTTCGCCGCGGGCCACGGTGAGGTCGACGCCGAACAGGGCCTGATGGCCGTCGGGATAGGCGTACGCGAGACCGCTGACCTCCAGCGAGGGGGGCTGTGCGGGGGCCGCGGACGGGGGGCTGTTCATAGGGACCATCCCAGCAGACAGATGACGAGGGCGAGCACGGGGAGCGCCGAGGCGTACGCCCACTGGGTCCGGGTGGCCGTCACCTCGTCGATGACCGGCATCGTGCCGGTGTAGCCGCGGCTGACCATCGCGAGGTGGACGCGCTCGCCGCGCTCGTAGGACCGGATGAACAGGGCGCCCGCCGATTTGGCGAGGACACTCCAATGGCGTACTCCGCGCGCCTCGAAGCCCCGGGAGCGCCGGGCGATCGACATCCGCCGCATCTCGCCGGTGATGACATCCCCGTACCGGATCATGAAGGACGCGATCTGGACGAGCAGGGGCGGCATTCTCAGCCGCTGGAGGCCCAGCAGCAGGGACCGCAGCTCGGTGGTGGACGCGAGGATCACGGACGCGGCGACGCCGAGTGTGCCCTTGGCGAGGACGTTCCAGGCGCCCCAGAGGCCGGGGACGCTGACGGAGAGCCCGAGGACCTCGGTCTGCTCGCCGGGCACCACGAACGGCATGAGCAGCGCGAACGCGACGAACGGCACCTCGATGACCAGCCGCTTCAGCAGGAATCCGGCGGGGATGCGGGCCATGGCGGCGACGGCGCCGAGCAGCGCCGCGTACAGCGCGAAGGCCCACATCGCCTCGCGCGGGGTGGTGACGACGACGATGACGAAGCAGAGGACGGCGACGAGCTTGCAGTGCGGGGGCAGGCCGTGGACGGGTGAGTGTCCGTGCCGGTAGAGCTTGTGGGCGTGGCCGGCGCCCATGTCAGACGTTCCCCCCGGCGCGGTGGGCGCTGTCGTCGGCCGGGCCGGTGTTCCGGTCGGCGCGCCTTCTGCGTACGACCCGGAAGACGCCGGTGCCGACGACGATCGTGGCGCTCACGCCGATCACTCCGGCCAGGCCCCCGGAGATCCGGGCGTCGGTGACGTTCCTGACGCCGTAGTCGGCGAGCGGGGAGTCCGCGGCGGCGTGCTCCTCGGCCTTCTTGTCGATGCCCTTGTCGGCGGCGACCTTCTCCAGGCCGTCGGGGCTGGCGGAGGCGTAGTAGGAGACGAAGCCCGCGAGGAGAAGGGCGGTGATCAGACCGGCGGCCCGGATCCCGCGCGTGGAGCGGGTGGCCGCCGGGGCGGGCGCGGCGGAGGAGCCGGAGGCGACCGGGGCGTCGATCAGCTCGCCGTCGACGCGGAGCTTGAGCGGGGCGGCGAGTCCACGGGCGGCGTGCACGAGGTCGGGGCGGACGGCGATGACGGCGCCCACGGTCAGCGCGGTGATCACGGCCTCCCCGACACCGATCAGCACATGCACGCCGACCATCGCGGTCAGGACCTTGCCGATCGGGATGTCGGTGGTGCCGCCGATCCAGTAGATCAGGGTGAAGGCGCAGGCCGCGGCGGGTACGGAGACCAGGGCGGCGACGAACGCGGCGGCGGTGGCCGAGCGGCGGGTGCGCGGCAGTATCCCGGTCAGGCCGCGGAACAGGGCGTACGCGACGACCACGGTGACCACACCCATCACGGTGATGTTCACCCCGAGCGCGGTGAGGCCGCCGTCCGCGAAGAGGATGCCCTGCATCAGCAGGACGACGGAGATACAGAGCACCCCGGTGTACGGCCCCACGAGGATCGCGGCCAGCGCCCCGCCCAGCAGGTGCCCGCTGGTACCCGCGGCGACCGGGAAGTTCAGCATCTGCACGGCGAAGATGAAGGCGGCCACCAGGCCCGCGAGGGGGGCGGTGCGCTCGTCCAGTTCACGGCGGGCCCCGCGGAGGCTGACGGCGACGGCGCCCGCGGCGACGACTCCCGCGGCCACGGAGACGGGTGCGCCGATGAATCCGTCGGGTACATGCATGAGGTGGCTCCGCTTCCTGCGGTTTCCGCGTCCCCGCAATCGGGGTCATGAACGCGTCAATGATAGGACCCTGTTGCGAACCATATGCAAGAGCAAGCAGGTCACAACTGGATGCCCTACCTCTATCCACTTCCCGCGCATCCGTCGCACCCCTGGTCCGAAATATGGGACATTGGAGTGCAGAGTTCTACATACAGGAGGAGCCGGCTCATGTCCCCCGTGATTGAAGAACGTGCCCGCGCCCGGCTCATCACCGACGGCCCCCTCACCCGCCCCGTCCCCGTGGCCCTGCGCTACGACGCGGCCGTCGACCCCCGGACCGTCCATGTCACCCTGCCCGGCGGCAGCGACTGGGCGTTCGGCCGCGATCTGCTGGAGCGCGGCCTCCGCTTCCCCGCCGAACGCGGCGCCGTACGCGTCTGGCCGTGCGGCAGGACGCAGCTGATCGTGGAGCTGCACTCGGAGGACGGCGTCGAGGTGTTCCAGTTCGAGAACACGACGCTGATCCGCTTCCTCGGCCGGACCCACGGCGAGGCCGCGCCCCCGCAGCCGGCCGTCCGCGGCACCTGACGGCCCGTACGCGTGACGAAAGCCCCCGTGCCGCTCGCACGGGGGCTTTCGTCACGCGCCCGGCCCCCGTCCCCACAGGTACCGGCGCTTCCGGGGCCGCGCTCCGCTCAGGCGCGGGCCCCGGGGCTCTGGGGTCTCAGACCCGGATCAGCTCGCGCTCGTCGTCGCCCGGCCCGGACCCGCCCGGCCCGGACCCGTCCTGGGCGGACCCGGACGTCTCGCCGAGCTGCTTGCGCAGCCCCTCGCCCTCCACGTCCACATTGGGCAGCGCCCGGTCCAGCCAGCGCGGCAGCCACCAGGCCCGCTTGCCGAGCAGGGCGAGCACCGCGGGCACGATCGCCATCCGCACCACGAAGGCGTCGAAGAAGACGGCGATGGCGAGCGAGAAGCCGATCATCTTGATCATCTGCTCGCTGGCACCGATGAAGCCGGCGAAGACCGCCATCATGATCACGGCCGCGGCCGTGACCACCCGTGCGCCGTGCTTGAAGCCGGTCACGATGGCCTGGCCGGGGCTCTCCCCGTGGACGTACGCCTCCCGCATCCGGGTGACGAGGAAGACCTCGTAGTCCATGGCCAGACCGAAGACCACACCGACCATGAAGATCGGCATCATCGACATGATCGGGCCGGTCTGCTCGACCCCGAAGAGCGAGCCGAGCCAGCCCCACTGGAAGACCGCGACGACCGCGCCGAGCGCCGCGACGACCGAGAGCAGGAAGCCGAGGGCCGCCTTCAGCGGGACGAGGACCGAGCGGAACACCAGCATCAGGAGCAGGAAGGCCAGCCCCACGACGAGCGCCAGGTAGGGCAGCAGCGCGTCGTTCATCTTCTGGGAGAAGTCGATGTTCATCGCGGTGGCGCCGGTGACCAGCACCTCCGCGCCGGAGTCGCTCCTGACGTCGGCGCCCGCGTCACGGATGGCGTGGACCACGTTCTCCGTCTCGACGGAGCTGGGCCGGTCCTGCGGGATGACGGTGATGGTCGCGGTGTCGCCGGCCTTGTTGAAGGCGGCCGGGGTGACGGCGACGACGTGCGGGAGGGACTCGATCTCCTGGGAGACCTGGCTGACGGCGGTCTTGCCGTCCGAGCTGTTCTTCGTGTCGACGACGACCATCAGCGGCCCGTTGAACCCGGGGCCGAAGCCGTCCGAGAGCATGTCGTACGCCTGACGCTGCGTGGTGCTCCTGGGCTGGGCGCCGTCGTCCGGCAGGCCCATCTCCAGCGAGGCGGCCGGTACGGCGACGACGCCGAGGCCGATGACACCGGCCAGCAGCACCCACACCGGCTTGCGCAGCACGAACCGCGCCCAGCGGGTGCCCATGTTCGGCTTCGCGTCGGGGCGGTTCTCCGCCGCGGCGGCCTCGCGCGCCTTGCGTCCCATGACCCGCTTGCCCGCGAAGCCCAGCAGGGCCGGGACCAGGGTGAGCGCGATGAGCACGGCGATGGCGACCGTACCGGCGGCGGCGAAGCCCATCTTCGAGAGCATCGGGATGTTCACGACGGCCAGGCCCACCAGGGCGATGATCACGGTCAGGCCCGCGAAGACGACCGCGGATCCGGCCGTTCCGACGGCCCGTCCGGCGGCTTCCTCGCGCTCCCGGCCGTCGGCCAGTTCGGCGCGGTAGCGGGAGACGATGAAGAGCGCGTAGTCGATGCCGACCGCGAGGCCGATCATCATCGCGAGCGTCGAGGTGGTGGAGCCCAGGTCCAGGACGTTCGCCAGCGCCGTGATCGTCGAGACACCGATGCCCACGCCGATGAGCGCGGTCAGCAGCGGCAGCCCGGCGGCGATCAGCGAACCGAAGGTGATGACGAGGACCACCGCGGCGATGCCGACCCCGATGACCTCCGTGATGCCGGTCTCCGGGATCACCATGAGCGCGTCACCGCCGATCGCCACGGTCATCCCGCTCTTCTCGGCGGAGGTCCCCGCGTCCTCCAGCGCCTCACGCGTCGGGTCGGTCAGCTCCATCGAGTTGACCTTGTACGAGACCGAGACGTACGCCGTGGAGCCGTCCTTGCTGACGGCGTCGGCCGTGTACGGGTCGGCGACCGAGGCGATCTGGTCCGAACCGGACTTCAGCTCGGCGACGATGCCCTGGACCTCGGCCTTGTTGGCGGCGTCGGTCACCTTCTGCCCGTCGGGCGCCTTGAAGACGACGCGGGCCGTGGCGCCGTCGGCGCTGCTGCCCGGGAAGCGCTGTTCCAGCAGGTCGAAGGCCTTCTGGGCCTCCGTACCCGGAATCGAGAAGGAGCTGGAGGTGGCGGTGGACGCGGAGGCGGCGCCGAATCCGGCGAGCGCCAGCAGTGCCACCCAGACAAGGGCGACAAGGCGGCGGCGCCGGAAGGTCAGCCGTCCGAGCTTGTAGAGGAATGTGGCCACGGGGGCGTACTCCCGGTCAGGTCGTGTGAGTGGAAATGGGCGTGCGGAACCAGCCCGACGACGAGAGCGGCGTGTCAGGTGGAGCGTTGGGGAGAGGGCCGTGCCTGGTGAGGTGCGGGGACGTCAGACGCCGAGGGCGGGGAGGACCACGGAGTCGACATAATCGATGAGAAACGCCTGGTCGACGGCGCGGTCCTCGACCAGCTGCCGAGCGGCGAACGCGCCGATCAGCATGTGCGGGATGTACTTCAGCGCCGGATTGTCCGGACGCAGCTCGCCCCGGTCCACGGCCCGTCGCAGCAGCAGATCGAGGCCGGTCATCTCCGGCTCGATCAGCAGTTCGCGCATGGCCTTGTGCAGATCGGGATTGTCGTGGACGGCCTGGCTCAGACCCCGCATCAGCGCGGAGTCCTTCTCCATCTGACAGTCGTCGCTGCGGTGCAGCACGGCGTGGAAGTCTCCACGCAGCGATCCGGTGTCGATCTCGGTGAGATCCACCGGCTTGTTGTTCCGCAGCGCCTTGACGACCAGCTCGGCCTTGCTGCCCCACTGACGGTAGAGGGTGGCCTTGCTGGACCGGGTACGGGCGGCGACGGCGTCCATCGTCAGGGCGTCGTAACCGACCTCGCGGAGCAGGTCGAGGACGGCGGCGTACATCTCACTCTCACGCTCAGGTGTGAGCCTGGTGCGTGCCATGTGCCGGCCTCCCTCGGGGTCTCGCTCCTCCGGCCTCGCTCAACATCGAACGAAACCGTTTCGTACACCTGACCGTACTCCCCCGACTCAGCGAAACGAAAACGTTTCGCTTGTGTGCTGCACCACAAGTTGCCCCGGGCCCTTCGCGCGGAAAGCATTGGGGGGTGAGTGACGACGTCGCGTATCTCCGTTTCCCGCACCTCCACCAGGACTTGATCTGCTTCGCGGCCGAGGACGACCTCTGGGTCTCCCCCCTCGCCGCGGCAGGACACCGGCCCGACCGGGCATGGCGGGTCACCGTCGACCGGACCAGGGTCAGCCATCCACGCTTCTCGCCGGATGGCAGCCGCATCGCCTACACCACCTGGCGAACACTGGACCCCGAGATCCATCTCGCCCCGGTCGAGGGCGGCCCGGCCCGGCGGCTCACCTACTGGGGCTCGACCGACGCCCGGGTCTGCGGCTGGAGCCCCGACCCCGGCGACACGTCCCAGATCCTCGCCGTGTCCTCGCACAACCAGCCGTTCTCGTACTTCTCCTGGTCCTACAGCGTCCCCACCGACGGCGGCCCCGGTGGCCGCCTGCCGTGGGGGCCGGTCTCCGACATCGCGGTCGCCGACATCGACGGCGAGCGGCGCACCCTGCTGCTCACCGGAAAGCCACCGCACGAACCGGCCGCCTGGAAGCGCTACCGGGGCGGTGCGACCGGGCGGCTGTGGCTGCACGGCGAACGGCTGCTGCCGGACATCGGCGGCCATCTGGACTCGCCCATGTTCGTCGGCCGCCGGATCGCGTTCCTCTCCGACCACGAGGGCGTCGGCAATCTGTACTCCTGTCTGATGGACGGCAGCGATCTGCGACGCCACACCGACCACGACGCGTTCTACGCCCGGCACGCCTCCAGCGACGGCCACCGGGTCGTCTACCAGTGCGCCGGTGATGTGTGGCTCGTCGAGGACCTGGAGGCGCCGGACGCCACTCCCCGGAAGCTGGAGGTACGGCTCGGCGGACCCCGGACCGGACGGCGCACCTACCAGGTGCCCGCCGCCAGCAACGTCGACTCGCTGTCGGTCGACGAGACCGGCCGGGCGAGCGCCGTCTCGGTACGGGGAAGCCTGTACTGGCTCACCCACCGCGACGGCCCCGCCCGCACCATCAGCGACACCCCGGGGGTCCGGGTCCGGCTGCCGGAGATGCTGGGCAGCGGCGGCCAGGTGGCGTACGTGACGGACGCGGACGGCGACGACGCGGTCGAGATCGCCTACCTTCCCCGGGCCAGCGGCGACCGCGAGCCGCGCAGGCTCGCCTCCGGGAAGCTCGGCCGGGTGCAGGAACTGATCTCCGACCCGGCGGGCGAACGGCTGGCCATCGCGTCGAACGACGGGCGGCTGCTGCTCCTGGACACGGCGGAGGAACCGGAACCGGTACCCGCGACGGACGCGGAGACGGAGACGGACGCCGAGACCGAGGACGTGCCGCGCGGTGCCACACGGGCCGACCTGTACCGCGCCACACACGCCGAGGACGCGGCGGCGGACGCGGACGGGGTCACCGAACTCATCCGTTCCGTCAACGGCCCCGTCCGCGACCTGGCCTTCTCCCCCGACGGGGCCTGGCTCACCTGGTCGCACCCCGGGGTCGGCCGCTCGCTGCGCCAGATCAAGCTGGCCCGGATCTCCGGCCCCGGCGCCCCGGTGATCGTCGACGTCACCAACGGCCGCTTCGAGGACGAGAACCCGGTCTTCACCGGCGACGGCCGCTATCTGGCGTTCCTGTCCTGGCGGGGGTTCGACCCCGTCTACGACGTCCACACCGGCGACCTCTCCTTCCCGCTGGGCTGCCGCCCGTATCTGGTCCCGCTCTCCTCGGCCACCCCGTCCCCCTTCGCGCTCTCCCCGGACGGCCGCCCGGCGGCGGGCGGCCTGGACCCGGTGGACATCCCCGAGGGCGGTACGGGCGAGGGGGCGACGGTCACCGTCGAGTTCGAGGGCCTGGAGAGCCGGGTCACGCCGTTCCCGGTCTCCGCCTCGAAGTACTCGGCGCTGCGCCCGGTCACCGGCGGCGGGCTCGTCTGGCTGCGCTGGCCGATCTCGGGCGCGCTGGGCGAGACGTTCGCCAACCCCTCCGACATGTCGGGCCGGCCCACCCTGGAGCACTTCAACATCGCCAAGGCCCGCAAGACCGAACTGGTCGACCACCTCGACTGGTTCGCGGTCAGCGGTGACGCGAGCCGGCTCGTCGTCATGGACGACGGCGAACTGCGCGCCGTACCGTCCAACGAACCCGGCGACAACGACTCCACCGTCTACATCGACCTGCGCCGCATCCTGCACGACGTCGACCCGGCGGCGGAGTGGCGGCAGGCGTACGGCGAGGCGGGCCGGATCATCCGCGCGTACTTCTGGGAACCGGACATGTGCGGCATCGACTGGGACGGGGTGCTCGGCCAGTACCGCCCGCTGGTCGAACGGGTCGCCTCCCCCGACGAGTTCGCGGATCTGCTGCGCGAGGTGCTCGGCGAACTGGGCACCTCCCACGCGTACGTCACCCCCGCCCGCCGCAACGAGGGCCCGCCGCACTACCAGCGGGCGATCGGACTGCTCGGCGCCAACCTGGTCTGCCGCGACGGGGAGTGGCAGGTCCGGCGCATCCTGCCCGGCGACTCCTCGGACTCCAAGGCGCGTTCACCGCTCGCGGGTACGGGGATCAGGGAGGGCGCGGTCCTCACCCATGTCGACGGCCGCCCGGTCGACCCGGTGACCGGCCCCTACCCGCTGCTGACGGCGGCGGGCGGCACGACGGTGGAGCTGACGTTCCGCCCGGCGGGCGAGGAGGGCCGCCCCCGCCGCATCGCGGTCGTCCCGCTGGTCGACGAACGGCCGCTGCGCTACCAGGACTGGGTGGCCAAACGCCGGGAAGTCGTACGGGAGTTGAGCGGCGGCCGGTGCGGCTATCTGCACATCCCCGACATGGGCGGATCGGGCTGGGCGCAGTTCAACCGGGACCTGCGGCTGGAGGTCTCGCGCCCGGCGCTGATCGTGGACGTCCGGGGCAACGCGGGCGGCCACATCAGCGAACTGGTCGTCGAGAAGCTGACCCGCAGGATCCTCGGCTGGGACCTGACGCGCAACGCCCAGGCGGTCAGCTACGCCTCGAACGCGCCGAGGGGCCCGGTGGTCGCGCTGGCCGACGAGGCGACGTCCTCCGACGGCGACATGATCACGGCCGCGTTCCGGCTGCTGCGGCTGGGCCCGGTGGTCGGCCAGCGCACCTGGGGCGGCGTGGTCGGCATGACCGGGCGCCACCGGCTGGGCGACGGCACGGTGATCACGGTGCCGATGAACGCCGCGTGGTTCGACACCTACGGCTGGTCCGTGGAGAACCATGGCGTCGAACCCGATCTGGAGGCGCTGCGCACCCCCCTGGACTGGGCGGAGGGCCGGCACGCGGTGCTGGACGACGCGGTGCGGGTGGCGCTGGACCTGCTGGCGAAGCATCCGGCGGCGGCCCCGCCGACGTACGACACGGTGCCGGACCTGCGGCGCCCGCCGCTGCCTCCGAGGTAGCCGCTCGCCCCGGCCGCCCTGAAGCGGCCGGGGCGAGCACCTGGAACGGGGCGCGCCCGGCGTCACCCCCCGCCGGGAGCGATACCCGCGGCGGACCGGCTGTCGGAACCGGCCGGTTCGCGCTTCGGCAGGCCCCACCGGACGGGCGCCCCCAGTTCGCACCAGACCGTCTTCCCGTACGGCAGCCGCTCGACGCCCCAGCGCCACGCCACCGCGTCCACGAGCGTCAGCCCCCGCCCCGACTCCTCGCCGTCCGCCGCGGCTCTCAGCGTCGGCCAGGCACACGGTTCGGGATCGCTCAGCTCGACCCGCATCCCCCCGGAGCGGGTACTGAAGACCCTGAGCGTGACCGGTGTGCCCTCGCCGAGGTGCACGATCACATTGGCCATCAACTCACTGACGCAGAGCAGCAGATCGGGCGAATCCTCGCCCCCGCACCACTCCCGCAGGGAGCGCCGGATCTCCGGTACGGCCTTCGGCACGGCGAACAGAGCCACCGTGTAGGGCAGCGGGGTCATCCACCGGCCGCCGACCGCAGCACCTCGGCCATGCGGCGCGCGGTCGCCACATTGCAGTTGCCGAGCGCGACCAACGGCGGCCGGCTGCCGCGCCCGGCGAGGGTCAGCGGATCGACGCCGAGCGACGGCAGGGTGATGCCGTGGGCCGTGAGCGCGGCACGCAGCGCTTCGATGTCCGCGCCGATGTCGTAGCCGGGGCTGTCTTGAGTGTCGTCCATGGGGGGAGCATCCACCTTCCGTTGCACACTGTGACGAACGACTCACACGCTGCCGCACATACCTCTACCTTGAAAGGGTTTCCCGCTCCACAACGCACAGCGCGAAAGGTGGTCAACGTGGCTACGCGCAAGGACATCGACGGCTCGGCCGGGGTCCCGCAGTTCTACGGCAAGGAACTCCGCTTCAAACGGGAGGAGGCGGGCCTGACCCTGGAGAAGCTGGTGGCCGGCAGCTTCTACGGCATCACGTATCTGAGCGAGATCGAGCACGGCAACCGCCGGATGCCCGCGGACCTGGCCAAGCATGTGGACCGGGTGCTGGGGACGGACGGGTTCTTCGAGCGGCGGTGCGAGGACGTGCGGCAGGCCAAACGGGGGGCTCACTCCTCGTACTTCGCAGAGGTAGTGGAAGCGGAGACACGAGCACGGAGCATCGGCGAGTGGTCCGGCACGCTGATCCCTGGGCTGCTCCAGACCAAGACGTACGCCGAGGCCGTCATCCAGTCCGCACACTCCCTGGACACACCGGAGGAGGTCGAAGCCAAGATCGACGCTCGATTGCACAGGGCCCGACTCTTCGATAACCGCAAAAAGCCCGAGTACTGGGTGGTCCTGCACGAGTCGCTGGTACGCCACTCGATCATCCCGAATATGGAGATGGCCGAGCAGTTGGACCACATCGCCGCACTGGTACGGCGCAACCGGATCGTTTCGCAGATCCTTCCGTGGAACGGCCCGACCCGAGCCCTCACCGGTCTGCCGCTCTTCCTGATGGACTTCGACAACGAGCCGCCATTGCTCTACACCGAGGGTCCCTACCACGGTCAGACGATCGACGATCCGTCCATCGTGATGCGTTACCGCAAGGCATACGATCGGCTGAGGGCCACCGCCTTGCCGCCGGAGGTGTCCCTCGCACTGATCGAGAAGGCGGCTGAGGAGTACCGACATGGCCAGCAACCGTCCTGATCTCAGTTCAGCTTCCTGGCGCAAGAGCAGCTACAGCAACGGCGATGGCGGCAACTGCCTCGAAGTCGCCGAGAACTTCGCCACCTGGCGTAAGAGCAGCTACAGCAACACCTCCGGCGGCGACTGCCTCGAAGTCGCGGACGGGCACCCCGGCGTTGTCCCCGTCCGCGACTCCAAGCGCCCCGAAGGACCGGCGCTCATCGTCCACGCGTCCGCCTGGTCGCCGTTCGTGGAGTCCGTCAAGGCGTCCTGACGTCGCCGCCCCATCCCGAGGAACCTCCCTATGGGCGCCGGTAGTTCGCGGGCGTCAGCGGAACGTGAGTGGCACGTCAGCGGCAGCCTGGAGAGTGGGTGCCGCCGACAGGCCGGGGTCACGTCACGGCTGAGCCGGGCCCGGCTCACCGGCGCCGCGTTCGAGCGAACACGAGGGATTCAGGATGAAGAGGACGAGGACGAGGATCAAGGCCGCTTTCGTCACGGCCACCGTCGTCGCGGGGCTGGCCGTGGCGACCACCCCGGCGCAGGCGCTCAGTCACTGCAACGTGGGCAGCGGCGGCGTCATCATCTGCGAGTACGGCGTGAGCACCGTGACGCTCCCCAACGGCACGAAGCAGGAGTTCGCGATCGGCACCGACCTCGCCGTGTGGACGCGGTCGACGAACTCCGCAGGGAACTGGTCCATCTGGACATCCATGGGCGGAGAGTGGCGCAGCGGGGCCGTCGTCCGCACCCAGCAGGTACACCCGTACCTCTTCGCCATCGTCGCCACCGGCACGGACAACTGGCTGTGGGCCAACTGGCGTGACCATGAGGGCAACTGGACCGGCTGGTCGCACCTGCCCGACCCAACCTGAGCCGGGCGCGCGCACCCACCGCACCCGGATACCCGGATGCGGTGGGTGAATCACGGACGACGCGCGAGGGCGCGCAGGCGCGTCAGCGGTCGCGGCGCTCGCCGAGGGCGGTCGCGGCGTCGCGAGCCATGTCACGGTTGCGCCGCGACGCCTCCGAGGCCTGCTCGGACGCGTCCTGCGCCCGCTCTGCGCCCTCGTCGCGGCCCTGGTTCGCCTTCTTCCGGGCCTGGTCGGCAAGTTCCTGCGCCTTGACCTTGAACTGGTCTGCGATACCCATGCCGTTCACTCCTGTGGGGGGTGTGGGGTACGTGGTGGGGGGAGCCCCTGAAGGGCCCCGCCCAGCCTCGCACGGCACGACAGTCACCGCATTTCGATCACTTACGCAGCGTGCGCGCGTCCTGGTCCGCCGCTCCCCCGGCCCCCACCAGCCCCTTGGGGACGTTCTCCAGCCGCGATCCGAACCGCTTCATCTCGCGCTGCCCGGCCACCCCTATGACCGAGGGCAGATAGCCCCGCACCGACTGCATCCCCCGCAGCCACCACTGGGCGTAGACATGCGGGGAGCGCCGCTCCACGCCGGCCACGATCCGGTCCACGGCCGGGCCGAGGGGGTAGGTGCGGTTCGACGGCCAGGGCAGCCGCTGGCGCAGCTCCCGCATCACGTCGTCCGCGTCGGCGCCCCGCACCATGTCGGTGTCCGTCCAGGACAGATAGCCGACCCCGACCCGGACGCCCCGGTGGCCGACCTCGGCGCGCAGGCTGTGTGCGAACGCCTCCACGCCCGACTTGGAGGCGCAGTAGGCGGTCATCATCGGGGCCGGGGTCATCGCGGCCAGTGACGCTATCTGGAGGTAGTACCCGCGGCTCTCCATCAGCACCGGCAGGAACGCCCGCGCGGTCACCGCGCTGCCGATCAGGTTGACCTCGATGACCCGGCGCCACGCCTCCGGGTCGGAGTCGGCGAACGGTCCGCCCGAGGCGACGCCGGCGTTGGCGACGGCGACGTCGACCTTGCCGAAGCGTTCCTTGACCTCCTGGGCGACCTGGACCATCGCCGTGTGGTCGGTGACGTCGGCGTACCAGTGGTCGCTCTCCCCGTGCAGCCGCTCGGAGACCTTCTTCAGCTCGTCCGGTTCCAGGCCGACCAGTGCCAGGGTCGCGCCGCGTGCCGAGAGTTTGCGGGCGAGCAGTTCGCCCACGCCTCTCGCCGCGCCCGTGACGACGACGACCTGTCCTTCGAGACTCCGCCTGCCGCTCATGCGACTTCCTCCTTCTCGGCCGTGCCGGCCCCGTCCACCTCGACGTACCGCACCACTAGTTCCCGGATTCCCGCCGTGACCGCTTCCGGTGCCTCCACCGGGGTCATGTGCCCCATGCCGGTGAGCTCGGTCAGCCCGAGGCACCGGGGCAGCGCGGCGGCGATGGCGCGCGCGTGGACCGGCGGGGTCAGCCGGTCGGCCGTGCCCGTGATGACCGCGGTCGGTACCCGCAGTCCCCGCACGCCCGCGTCCAGGTCCAGATCCGCGAGTACATGCCCCCAGGCCACCCTCGCCCGTCTCGGACAGGCGTGCACGATGAGGGAGCAGGCCTCGACCCGCTCCGGGGCCGAACCCGCTCCCATCGTGCCGTACTTGAGGATCCGCTTCGAAACGGGCGTGACCGGTCCGAGGGGTGCCCGCGCCCCGAGGACCGCCCGGGTCAGCCGGGTCCGCAGCGCTCCCGCCCGCAGCGGCACGACGAGTGCCTCGTCGACCAGCCGTGAACTGCCGGTACTGCACAGCAGTACGGCTGCCGCGTGCTCGCGCAGTCCGGGCCGGCGGGAGGCGGCCATCAGCGTCATCCCGCCCATGGAGTGACCGGCGAGCACCGCCTTGCGCCCCGGTGCGAGGGTGGCGGCCAGCACCGCTTCGAGGTCGTCGGCCAGCGCGTGCGTGCTGTATCCGCCGGGCCCCGCCGCGGGGGTCAGCCCATGACCGCGCTGGTCGTAGGCGATGACCCGGTGGTCGGCGGCCAGGTCCCGGATCTGGGCGGCCCAGAAGCCGGTGTTGCAGGTCCAGCCGTGTGCCAGCACCACCGCGGGGGCGTCCTCGGGTCCGTGCAGCTCGACATGGATGCGGGAGCCGTCGGCGGAGACGGCGGTCAGTACGCGGTCCGGCACCGGGGCGGCGGGGGCCTGCCGGGCGGCGTCGCGGCGCAGCAGCCGGCTCATCCCGCGATCTCCTCGGCGACGGGCGCCCCGGCGCGTGCCTGGGCGGGCACGGCCCGCTTCGGGATGCGGATGACCTCGTACTCCGCGAGGTCCATGACCCGGGTCTCCTTGCGGAACTCACCCGTCGTACCGGGCCAGACCGTGGTGTTGCGCCCCTCGGCGTCCAGGTACCAGCTGGTGCAGCCGCCGGTGTTCCACACGGTCCGCTTCATCCGCTGCTGGACCCGGTGGTTCCACGCGTTGACGGCGGAGGGCCGGGCGCCGAACGCCGCCCGGCCGCCCAGGACGTTCAGCTGGCGCAGGTAGTCGGCCATGTAGTTCAGCTGGGATTCGATCATCAGAATCATGGAGGAGTTGCCGAGACCGGTGTTGGGCCCGATGATCGTCATCCAGTTGGGGAAGCCGTCCGCGGTGGCGCCGCGCAGCGACTTCATGCCCGTCTTCCAGTGCTCGGCGAGCGTGATGCCGGCCGAGCCGACGACCCGGTCGGCGATCGGCAGGTCGGTCACATGGAAGCCGGTGCCGAAGATGATCGCGTCGACCTCGGTCTCCGTACCGTCGGCCGCGACGACCGTGGAGCCGCGTACCTCGGCGAGCCCGGAGGCGACCACGTCCACATTGGGCTGGGCGAGCGCCGGGTAGTAGGCGCTGGAGAGCAGTATGCGCTTGCAGCCGATGCGGTACGAGGGGGTCAGCTTGGCCCGCAGCACGGGGTCCTTGATGGACCGGGCGATGTTGGACTTGGCTATCTTCTCCACCAGGCCCAGCTGGTCCGGGTGCTTGGTGAAGGCACTGACCTGCAACTCCCTGATGCCCCACAGCAGTCCGCGGCGCGCGGTGCCGGTGAGGGGGACCGCGCGGTGCAGCCAGCGTTCGGCGCCGCTGATGGTCCGGTCCATGCGCGGCATGACCCAGGGCGGGGTGCGCTGGAAGAGGGTCACCCGGCCGGCCTTCGGCTGGATCGCCGGGACGATCTGGATGGCGGAGGCGCCGGTGCCGATCATGGCGACGCGCTTGCCGGTGAGGTCGTAGTCGTGGTCCCAGCGGGCCGAGTGGAAGACCTTGCCGGGGAATTCGGCGAGCCCCGGGATGTCCGGCATCTTCGGGTCGGACAGCGGGCCGGTCGCGGAGACGACGACATCGGCGACGATCGTGGTCCCGTTCGCGGACTCGATCACCCAGTTCAGTTCGTCGTTGTCCCAACGCATCATCGTCACCTCATGGTTGAGGCGCAGATGCGGGCGCAGCCCGAAGGTGTCCGCGACATGCTCCAGATAGGCGCGGATGTGCCGCTGCCCGGAAAAGGTGCGCGGCCAGTCGGGGTTGGGCGCGAAGGAGAACGAGTAGAGGTGGGACGGTACGTCGCAGGCGCAGCCCGGGTAGCTGTTGTCGCGCCAGGTGCCACCGACCGAGCCGGCCCGTTCCAGGACGACGAAATCGGTGATCCCTTCGCGGCGCAGCCGGACGGCGGCCCCGAGGCCCCCGAATCCGGATCCGATCACCGCCACGCGTACGTGCTCGTGCTGGGCCATGGTGCCGCCTCCCGCGATACATCACACGACTCTGCCAGCAATCACTGGCACTGTTGGGAGAGTAGAGCAGCCTCGTACTGATGGGTAGGGGGCGGACCGAGGAAAGTTACCGGCGGTACAACATAGGGTGCCCCTGTGGCTGAAGGACGCGAGCACCGTGAATACCGCATGGAGGAGCTGGCCGGAATGGCCGGCATCACCGTGCGGACCCTGCGCTTCTACCGGGAGCGCGGCCTGATCCCGCCGCCCCGTCGCGAAGGCCGTATCACCTGGTACGACGACCACCATCTGGCCCGTCTTCGCACCATCGCCGGTCTGTTGGAGCGCGGCCACACCCTCAACGGCATCGCGGATCTGGCCGCCACCTTCGAGAGCGGCCGCGATGTCGCCGAGGTGCTGGGTCTGGGCGAACCGACCGAGGAGACCCCGGTCCGCCTCACCCCGGAACAGCTCGCGGACTACTTCGAGGGCGAGGTCACCCCGGAGAACCTGGCCACCGCGCTCGACCTGGGCTATCTGGCCACCGACGGCGACGAGATCGTGCACATCAGCCGCCGTCTGCTGGAAGTGTCGGCGGAGCTGGTACGGGAAGGGGTGCCGCTCTCCACGGTGCTCTCCTCGGGCCGCCGCGTCCGGGAACACGCGGACGCTCTCGCCGAAATCTTCGTCCGGGTACTGCATGCCCATACGGCGGAGACCGAACCGGCCCAACTCCGGCCACTGGCGCGCGCGGTGGTGGACGCGGAGCTTTCCATGGCGCTGGACCGGCGGCTGCGCCGTGAGGACGGCACCCAGCCCCCGAAAGCGCCGGAGGCGGGCGGACCGGCCCGGCGCACCACACCCGGCGAGTAGCGCACGCCCCGGGTGCTGGCGCACGCCCGGGGTGACAGCGCACGCCCGGGGTGACAGCGCACGCCCGGGGTGCCGGCGCACACTGCACCATCCCGCCCGCACGCCACCCCCGCACCGTCGCGCCCGCGCGTCACCCCCCGCACGTTCGCGCTCTCGCACCACTCCAGCACCGTCGCGCCCGCGCGCCACCCCCGCACCGCGTCACACCGGCTCATGCCCGTGCCGCTCCGCACCCCAGGGGCACGTACCGGCAGGGCCGCCCGTCACCTGTCGTACACGACCGCCACCGGCGCATGGTCGCTCCACCGCTCCTCGTGCGTGGCGGCCCGCTCGACCCAGGCCTTCACCGCGCGCCCGGCCAGCCCCGGGGTGGCCATCTGGTAGTCGATGCGCCAGCCGGAGTCGTTGTCGAAGGCCCGGCCCCGGTAGGACCACCAGCTGTACGGGCCCTCCACGCCGGGGTGCAGCGCGCGCACCACGTCCACGTAGGCGGCCTCGTCCAGGACCCGGGTCAGCCACTCCCGTTCCTCGGGAAGGAAGCCGGAGTTCTTCTTGTTGGACTTCCAGTTCTTGAGGTCCGCCTCCCGGTGGGCGATGTTCCAGTCACCGCACACCACGACCTCGCGCCCCTCCGCGGCGGCCCGCTCCCCGAGCCCCTTCAGATAGGGCAGGAAGGCCGCCATGAAGCGCTCCTTCTCCTCCTGCCGCTCGGTGCCGACCTCGCCCGAGGGCAGATAGAGGCTCGCGACCGTGATGCCGGGCAGGTCGATCTCGGCGTACCGCCCGCTCGCGTCGAACTCCTCGCTCCCGGCCACCCCGAAGCCGCCGAAACCGATCTGCGTGCGCTCCGGCGCGTGCCGGGAGTAGAGCGAGACCCCGGCCCGCCCCTTGGCGGCGGCGGGGGCGTGCACGGTGTGCCAGCCCTCGGGCTCCCGTACCTCGGCGGGCAGCTGCCCCGGTTCGGCCCGGACCTCCTGGAGGCAGATCACATCGGCGTCGGTCGACGCGAGCCACTCGACGAAGCCCTTCTTCGCGGCGGCACGGAGCCCGTTGACATTCACAGAGGTCACATTGAACATTTAGGCACCATACCGACATCGCGAATCCGCATAGATGTACCATATCGCGTATGAATATCCAGACCCAGCCGTTCGATCACCCCGACGCCGTCAAACTCAACGATCAGGTGCAGCTTGAGTACGCCGAGCGCTACGGGGACGGCGAGGGCGATGTCACACCCCTCGACGCCACGATGTTCGAACCGCCGAACGGTCTGTATCTCCTCGCCTACGACGCGTCGGGCAACCCCGTGGCCACCGGCGGCTGGCGCGCCCAGGAGCGGAACGAGGAGGGCTACTCCGACGGCGACGCCGAACTCAAGCGCATGTACGTGGTGCTCGAAGCCCGCGGCAACGGACTGGCGCGGCGCCTTCTCGCCGCCCTGGAGGCCGACGCACGGGCGGCGGGCCGCACCCGCATGGTGCTGGAGACCGGCGACCAGCAGCCCGAGGCGATAGCCCTGTACACCTCCAGCGGCTACGCGCCCTGCGAGAAGTTCGGCCACTACCGCACGTACGAGAGCAGCAGGTGCTTCGCCAAGCCCCTCCAGCAGGCCTGAGCACCACGGACGCCGCGCCGGCCGGCCCGCACACCGCGATCACCGGCCCGCACTCCACGAACGCCGGCCCGCACACCGCGATCACCGGCCCGCACTCCGCGAACGCCGGCCCGCGCTCCGCGAACGCCGCTCACAGCCGCGCGAGGAACTCCAGCAGCGCGGCGTTGAACTCCTCGGGCCGCTCCAGGTTGGGCATATGGGCGGCCCGCCCGACGACCACCAGCCCGGAGTCCGGGATCAGCCGGTGCATGGCCTCCGCCTCCGCGACCGGCGTATAGGTGTCGTCCTCCCCGACGACGATCAGCACGGGCACCCGGGCCCCCGCGAGCGAGTCGCGGTAGTCGGGCCGCTCGGCCCGGCCCCGCAGCGCCGCCGCGGCCCCTTCCGGGGCGGTCGCCCGCATCATGTCCAGGACCTGCGCCGCGACGTCGGGGAGCCCCGTCACGTTGTACGGGGCGACCATCCTGTCGATGACCTCGGCCGCGTAGCCGTCCAGCCCCTCGGCCAGCAGCCGGTCGGCCAGCCGGTTGCGGAAGGCCTTGCCGTCCTCGGTCTCGGCGACCGGGGAGGTGTCGGCGAGCACCAGGGCGGCCACCCGGGCCCCGTACAGCCGGTGGAACTCCATGGCGATCTGGCCGCCCATGGAGAGCCCGCCGACCACCGCGCGGCCGACGCCCAGGTGGTCCAGCAGCTCGGCGGTGTCCCCGGCGAAGTCCGCGAGCAGGGTGCGGCCCGGGACGACCGCGCTGTCGCCGTACCCGCGCAGATCCGCCGCGATCACCCGGTACCCGGCCCGCACCAGCGCCTCGGCCTGCGGGTTCCACATCGTCCGGTTGAACGGGTGCCCGTGCACCAGGACGACCGGCAGGCCGTCGGACGGCCCCCGGTCGTCGTACGCGAGGGTGTTGCCGTGCCCGGTCACGAAGTCCATTGCGTCCCCATCCCCACTGTCCGGCCCGTCACCGCCGGCTGTCCGGCCCCACTGTCCGGCCCGTCACTCCCGATCATCGCGCACGCCGCTCAGCGCACCCGCGCCACACCCACGTAGAAACCGCTGCGCTCGTTCTCCGGCGCGGGCTCCCGCCGGTACCACTCGGTCGCGGTGACCAGGCCCGGCGCGACGAGGTCCAGCCCCTCGAAGAACGGCTCGACCTCGGCGCGGGTACGCATCCGCAGGGCGATGGCGCCCTTCCGGTAGGCGCTCTCGGTCTCCTGGCGGAGCTCCGGGTGCTGGTCGGCGGTGCCGTGCGAGAGGACCAGGAAGCTGCCCCGGGGAAGGGCCTCCACGAGCGTACGGGTGATGCCGTACGGGTCCTGGTCGTCGGGCAGGAAGTGCATGAGCGCGATCAGCGACAGGGCGACGGGCCGGTCGAAGTCCAGCAGCTCACGGGCGTGTTCGAGGATCGCCTCCGGCTTCCTGACATCGGCGTGGATGTAGTCGGTGGCGCCTTGGGGACTGCTGATGAGCAGCGCTTCGGCATGCCGCAGGACGATGGGATCGTTGTCGGCGTAGACGATCCGGGCCGAGGGCACGATGTCCTGGACCACCTGGTGCAGATTCGGCGCGGTGGGAATACCGGTGCCTATGTCGAGGAACTGGCCGATCCCCTGGTGCGCCAGCCAGGCGGAGGCCCGGTGCATGAAGGCCCGGTTCCGCGCCGCGTTGGCCCGCGCCTCGGCGGGCAGCTTCTCGCCGACCGACTGGTCCACCGGGTAGTTGTCCTTGCCGCCGAGGAGCCAGTCGTAGACGCGCGCCGGGTGCGGCTTGCCGGTGTCGATGCGGGGCTGGGGCAGATCGGCAGTCACAGGACGCTCCTCCGTGCGGTGATCGCGGGCGGTACGGGGCTCGCCCTGGAACGAGGCGGCCCGCGGCCACGGGCACCGGGAACTCGGGCGAGCGGCACCAGCGTAGGCGAGGGTGCCGGATACGGGACCTCCGGATCCCGGCTCAGCCGCCGGCCGCCCCGGCGGGGATGAGCAGCGCGGTGATGTTGTCGTGTCCGCCGGCGTCGAGGGCGTGATCGACCAACGCGCGGGCGCCGCCGAGAAGTCCGCCGCCCGCCGCCGCCCCGGACCGGCCACGGGTCAGTACGGCCCGCAGCCCGTCGGGATCGGGCAGACCGCGGGTGAGCCCGTCCGTGCACAGCAGCAGACAGCCCGCCCCGCCCGGCCGGTAGCTGCGGATCCGGGCCACCGGCGGACCGGCATCCGCCCCCAGCCAGGCGGCGAGGGCGCCGTGCTCCCCGGTGTCGTCCTCGCTCATCCGCTTCCCGGGGCCCCGGTCCGGCAGCCAGTAGGCACGGCTGTCGCCGATCCACGCGCTCCAGACGCCCTCCGGTCCCGCGATGCCCGCGACATACGTACACGCCGGGGCGGCGTCCACCGACGCCGCGAGGGCCGCGACCGCCCGCCCGGCACGAACGGCCGCGTCGGCGAGCGCGTCCTCCGCCAGAGCACCCGCCATCAGCCCCGCCACCACGGCGTTCGCCCCGGTCTCGGCCGCGACCCGGGCGGCCCGCTCGGACCGGGGCGACATGGACACGCCGTCACAGACGACGCCGACCGTCCAACTTCCCGTTCCGGTGAGCACCATGGCGTCCGCGTTGATGTCCCGCCGCCTGCCCCGGTCGCTGACCCCCGCCGCGCCGCCGTCCGCGGTGAGCTCCACATGCGCGCGGAAGGCCGGCTGTGCCGCACCGCACTCCCAGCAGCGGCCGTCAGGGGCCACCGTTCCACCACAGACGACACAGTCGGGGATCGGGGTCATGGCGAGGGATCATGCCAGAACCGGCGGGACGTCCACGTGCCTACCGGCCTCGGCCGGTTCCGCAGAAGGCGGTTTCGAGGAATGTGCCGACCGCCTTGGCCTGCGCTTCCTTCTCGGCGTTGTCGCCGCGCGGGGTGTAGGACAGCGCGACCTGCCGGCCGGCCGTGCCCCAGAGATGGGTGCTGTATCCGAGGACCGAACCGGAGTGGCCGAGCACGGTGGTGCAGGACAGCGGGGTACGGGCCAGGCCCATCCCGTACGCGAGCTTGTCGGAGCCGGTGCCGAGCATCGTGGTCATCTCACGCTGCTGCGCGGGGGCCAGCAGCTTCCCGTGCAACAGGGCCTTGTCGAACCGGAGCAGGTCCGCGGTGGTGGAGATGATCCCGCCGCTGGAGCCCGCCCATGAGGCGTTGTGGCGGGTGACGTCGATGTCGGTCTTGACGGGGTTCGGCGTACCGGCGCCGTCGACGGTGGTCCAGTAGCCGTGCGCGTGACGGCCCGGGATGACCGCGGAGGCGCCGGGCAGGCTGGTCTTCGTCATCCCGAGCGGGCGCAGGATGCGGTGGCGGATCTCGTGCGCGTAGGAGTTCCCGGTCGCCGCTTCGATGATCATGCCGAGGAGCGTGAAGTTGGTGTTGGAGTACCGGTACTTCGCGCCGGGCTCGAAGTGGGGCGGGTGGGCCATGGACTTGGACACCAGCTCGCGTGCCGTGAAGGTACGGTTCAGCCCGCCCGCCGCGATCCAGTCCCGGAAGCCCTGGGCGTCGGTGGGATGGGGAAATATCTCGGTGGTCTCGTTGATGACGTCGAACAGTCCCGTGCGCTGGTTGAGCAGTTGGCGCACGGTGATGTTCTGCCCGTTGGGCACCAGTCCCGGCAGATGACTCTCCACGGAGTCCTCCAGGCCGAGCCGTCCCTCACCGACCAGCTGGAGCGTGGTGGTGGCGACGAGCATCTTGGTGACACTGCCGATCCGGAACCGCCCGTCCTCCCGCACGGGCGCCCCACTCACGAGATCGGACACCCCCGTGCTCCCCCGCCAGGTTCCGCCCCCGTCCCGGACCTTGGCTATCGCGGACACCGCCCCGGCGTCGGTCAGTCCGCGCAGGGCTGCTTGCCGGTCATCCCCACCGGGCCCGGCGGACGGAGCGGCGGCGGCCACCTCCACACCGGGCTCCGCGGCGACAGCCGTGGGCGCGGCCACCGCCAGACAGAGTGCGGCGACAACGGCACAGGTCAAACGACGTGACACGGGAATTCCCCTCGGTCGGACGAACTCGTGCTTGCCGCTTCCACCCTTCCAACTCCTCCACCACCGGTCGTCCGCCCGGATGAGGACTTACGTGTAGGGCACCGGCAGTACCCGGACCGAGGCACGGGACACCTGAGAGGTATGTCGCCGTCGAACCGGACCTGCACCCCGTTGAGTCGCGCCCGCGCGGGCGGTGAAATAAAATCGGACGCACAAGTTGCCCTGAGCGCATGGCGTTTGACGAATCAACGAACTCTCGGGGATACGCGCTCGGAGCGGCACCCGAACAGCGCCCTGCACGCCGTCGCCCGCTTCTTGGCTTCGGCCCGGTGCGGCCCGCGTGGGGCGAACGTGAACGGCGACTGGTCAAGGACGGTTCCATGACCATGAAGACTCATTCAAGAACCGCATGGCGTGCCATGTCCTGTGCCATGGCACTGAGCGCCGCGTGCTGGGGCCTGGGAAGTTCAGCGGGCGCGGCACCATCGGAGCCCGCCGGTGACGGGTACTACGAACTCCGCGTCGCGCACTCGGACATGTGCCTGGACGTCGCGGGCAAGGCCCTGCACCACGGCGCGAAGGTGGTCCAGGCCACCTGCACGCCCGGCAGCACCAACCAGGCGTGGAACGTCAAACCCCTGGGTGGCGACCGTTTCCTCATCAGGGCCATGCACTCGGGCCTGTGCCTCGATGTCGCGCATGCCAGCAGCGGCCATGCCGCACCGGTCGTCCAGGCCGACTGCCACGGCGGGGACAACCAGGCCTGGGGATTCTTCGGCGGGCCGCAGTACGAGCGCAGGGCGGACGGCCAGGACATGCCGAGGGTCCACGCGAACTACAAGCTCGTGGCCAAGCACTCCGGGCACTGCCTCGACGTCGCGCACTACAGCATCCGCCACGGCACGGACGTCGTCCAGGCCCACTGCTCGGCCCCCGGATACAACCAACTGTGGCGCCTGGTGCCGCGATAGATCCGGCCGCCGGACGGGCAGCCGGACGGGCAGTCGGGCGTGTGCCGCACAGCTCTGCTCTTCACTGTTGCGGGGCGTACACGAGTACGCCTGACCACGCGGGACAGAGACGGTTGGAGATCGCTTCCCCCACCGCTGTCAGGCGCAGGAGTCGGCTCGAAGGACGCGGGAGCACCCTTGTGGGGTAGAGCCGCAGTTCACCTACGCCATCTACGCCCAAAGCGTCCTAGAGAAGCGGCAATACGTGTGACGCGTTGCCCACTCGTCGTTTTCGAGTAGATCGAATACTCCATGAGTGTCCAGTTTGTCGCCTAGACTTAATGCTCTGCGCTGTTGGACACTCAGTGACATGTCCCAGGGATCACACGACGCCGCCTACAGCGCGGTCGGCTACCAGCATCAGACATGGTGGGCGCTTGTAGAACTGCTTCGATCTGGCCCCGACCGTCCGGACTCGTCTCTCACACTGGAGATGTACGACGACATCGCCTGGGACAAGCGGGGAACTCCCACTGAGTTGCTGCAGGTCAAACACCACCGAGGACGCACTCGACGGTTGACCGACCGGACTATGGACGTTTGGAAGACCATCCAGGTATGGATGGATGAGTCTTCGCCCGGTGATGCCAACGGGCCATCTTTGGTCCTGGTGACCACGCAGAAGGCGGCACCGGGAAGCGCTATGTCCTTCCTTCGGGTCGAGGGCCGGGACGAGACATCCGCTCTGAGGATTCTGGAGGCAGTCGCTGCCGAAGAGGGTTCGGGCGAAACACGGGAGACACGACACCGGTTTCTCGCGCTCGGCCCTTCGGCGCTACGTACGTTCGTGCACCGCATCCGAGTGGCTGACGGCTCCCCCCACGCCGAAGAAGTGCATGCAGTAGCTCGGACTGCTCTGCAGTGGACGCTACCCACTGGCCATGAGGAACTGTTCCTGGCGATGGTGTGGAAGTGGTGGGACGGCCAAGCGCTGGCCCTGCTGCAAGGTCGCTTGGCTAGCCTGGACGTCGGATCGGCCCAGGCCGCGATCGCCGAGATCCGGGACCAGTTCACCAGCCAGAATCTGCCCACGCTGGTGCACCTGACGGATGTGAACGAGGCCGAGGTCGGCGAACAACACCGCACCCGTCCGTTTGTACAGCAGATGGAGTGGGTCGCCTATCCGCCCCGCAACCTGCAGAAGGCCATCGTCGACTATTACCGGGCCTACACTCAGGCTACGCAGTGGCTGGATGAAGACCTCATCGGCATCGCAGAACTTGAGCGCTTCGAAGCCGAGTTGATCGATGAATGGGAGCGCGAGTTCGAGTGGATGGCAGAAGGACTCGCTGAAGATCCGGACGAGAAGGCCAGGCAGGCAGCAGGCCGGAGTCTGCTGCGAACCCTGTTGGGGCAGACGGGCATCACGGTCCGCTCCCGCTACAACGACCCGTTCTTCGCTCGCGGCCATCGCCATGCACTGGCTGACACCGGCAAGGTTGGATGGCATCCTGAATTCGAGAAACGCATCAAGCAGCTGTTGCAGGTGCATGTCTGAGTCGAGACATGCGACTGATCTGGGGAGAAGCGTGAATGACCGGATGGAGTGAGCGGCCCTCTGTCGTCGCAGCGATGCTCAATCCGGCACTAGTCGCTGCACTGCTGGCTGCTACCGCCGAGGGACACGCCAAGGAGACTGGGCAAGGCGTGCCTGTGGTGCTGTCATTCGTCACTGCTCCGCTCGTATTGCACCGCGGCTCACGCGAAGCCCTTCCAGCGTCCACAGCGACTCACCTGGCCACCTGGGTGTCACGGAACCCGGTGTTGCGTGCAGGGCTTCCGCAGCGTGCTGTCAGCCTCGTAGAACCAGTCCGGGCAGGCATTCGCTTCGGTCTGAGCCACGACGTGCTCGACATTGAGCTGGGCCGCCTGTCCACCGTCGCTCGCAAACGGCCACGCGGGGTGCGCCCCCCACCTCAGCTCAACGAAATTCTACGTAAAGCCAACCTCGTAGGCCGGTGGCTGGCGAAGACCGACAGCCCAGCGACTGTGCTTGCGCTGCTGGGCGTGGCACCCTGATCAAGTGCAGCTGCTTGCGATCATTCTCTACAGCAACACCGGTGAACGGCGGATCCTGGGGTTCGAACCCGGGGCTCTGAACGTTGTCACCGGCGAGTCCAAGACCGGCAAGAGCGCTTTGCTGGACATCCTGGAGTACTGCCTGGGACGCGATAGCCTCCAGATGCCCATCGGGCCAATTACCCAGACCGTTGCCTGGTACGCGGCGCTGCTCGACCTGGGTGGCGGCCGGGCATTTGTCGCTCGACCTGCCCCGCTCCCAGGCCGGAGTTCGACCCAGCGCGCGATGTTGAGGTTCGGCGCCGGCCTGTCGGCTCTGGAGTTCGAGGAGCTGGAAGCCGACGTGGATTCCAACGCGGTCCGCGAGCAACTTGGGCGCAGAATGGGTATCGAGGAGAATCTCCACGAACCTCCGCCCAGCTCTTCCCGTCACCACGTCGAAGCTCATCTCGGTCATGCCGCCCTGCTGTGTCTGCAGCGACAGAGCGAAATCGCCGACCCAAACTTTCTGTTCCACAGGCAGGGCGAGCAAGGCATGGCCCAAACCCTGAAGGACACGATCCCCTACTTCCTTGGCGCTGTCCCTCGCGACCAGGCACTGCGGCGCGCCCAACTTTCCGCGGCAAAAAGGGACCTCAAGACCGCCGAGACGGCCTACCGCCGAGCGCAGGAGACCGCCCAGCTCGCAGGGGCCGCCCTGTCAGCGCTATGGCGGGAAGCGTACGCGCTCAGCATGGTGGCGACGCCTGAAGAGCCTGAGCGCCCCACTGCCGTCGCCGAACTGCAAGCGGCAATCGCTCCCGCAGAGTCCGTATCCGCACCTACAACTGGCAGGCAGAGCGCCACGCGCACGAACCAGTTGCTGCAGACACGCGACAATCTGCGCAACCAACTCCGCGCTGTAGCATCCGAGCGGGAGATCCTGCTGCAACAGGAATCGACGGAGGTCGGCTTCGAGGGCGCTGTGCGCACCCAGACCGCCAGACTGGCCAGCCTGCACCTGTTGGGCCTCGCTCCTGATGCCAGCAGCCCGCTCACGGCTTGCGCACTGTGCGGCAGCACCTTGGCGGATCCTGATCCTGCGGTCGCCGACTTGGAGCAGCATCTACGCCAACTGAGCGAACAGCTGAACGGCATCGAGGCGGCCCGGCCGGCCCGCCGCGCAGCACTAACAGCCTTGGACGAACGGTCCGATGCCCTTCGTGGCCAGCTGCGCACCGTCGAGGCAGCCCTACGCCAGATCACCGCAGCGACCGCCATCGCCGACCAGTTGCCTCAAGATGCGGCGCGCAACTTCACACGTGGGCGTATCCACGCCACCCTTGCGTCCCTGCCCGCCTCCTCAGATACGGAACTTCGTCGGCTAGGTCAACTGCTTGAGTTCGCCCAGGGGCGAGTCCACGACTTGGAGGCGGAGCTCGACCCCTCGGAGGAACGCGAGCAGGTGACCTCCCGCCTGGTAGCAGTCAGCCAGGACATGACCGCGTGGGCGAACCGGCTCCAGCTCGAACACGGCGGAAGCAGTGTCCGTCTGGACCTGAGCCGCCTCACAGTCGTTGCTGATACTGAGCAAGGTCCTGCCCCGCTGTTCCGTATCGGCAGCGGCGAGAACTGGGTCGGTTACCACCTAGTCGCCCACCTTGCGCTGCACCGCTACTTTGTCCGCCAGAACAGGCCCGTTCCTCGAATCCTGATGCTCGACCAGCCCACCCAGGCTTGGTACCGATCCGAAGTCGACCAACGCTCCGGCGAACCACGCAGCGACACCGACCGTGAGGCTGTAAGCCGTCTTTTCCGCCTCATTTACGACGTGGTGCGCGAGCTTGCTCCTGATATGCAGGTGATCATCTGCGACCACGCCAACCTCGCCGAGGAATGGTTCCAAGACTCTGTGGCCCACAACTGGCGCCACGGCGAGAAGCTCATTCCCCAGGAATGGATCGACCGGGCGTCTCAGGGCCGCTCGGACTCGCGATGAACCGCCGCGGCATCGGCAGAGATCTCAGATTATTTTTTTGACCTGAGGTTTCGTGATGGTGAGGTAGTGGTTGGTCTCGTGTTCGACAGATGGGGTGTGCCCTATTTCACCGCGGAGTCGGCGATGGCAGTACCAGTCGACCCACTCGGCCGTCGCGGATTCGACTTAGGAAAGTGTCCTCCAGGGCCGGCCAGGCCTGATCAGTTCGATTTTGAACAGGTCAGGCCTACTCTATGAAGGCGTTGTCGTAGGCGTCACCGACCGAGCCGATTGAAGCCGCGATGCCCACGACGTCCAAATGCTCGGTGAGCCGGAAACTCGTATATTGCGACCCAGCGTCCGAGCGATGTATCAACTCGCCTGTCGTGTGGGGGAATCCGTGCCGGTCGCGCTACCACAGAGCCATCTCCGGGGCGTCCAGTACGAGCCTGGCCTTCGGCCTGGCGGAGCAGCTTGCGCCAGACCCTTCCTGGGCGCCATAAACACGGAAGATCGAGATGCGAAACAGCCACACATCACGATCACCAGCCCCAGGCGGCCGGGGCCGGTTCGCATTGCCCTGGCAACGGCCAGGCACCTGCCCAACAACCCGCCAGACCCGATACGCCGCCATCCACCACCCCGAACAGACATCGAACGATCCCCGAAACGGCGATGGTCCCGTCCGATCTTGCGATCGGACGGGACCCCGTCAGCATTCCTGAGCTAACTCAAGAAACTTCGTGTTGTGGGGTGTACATGAGTACGTCTGACCAAGCGGGACAGGCACGGTTGAAAATCGCTTCCCATCCAGCCGAAGATCGTTTCCCGCTGATGGGGCGGCCACTCGATATGGGGTGGAGTCGGGGTGGTTACGCAGGGCAGAGTGGAACGGTGAGTGAACTGTGGGCACGTACCCTGACGTGGGCGGATGTGGATGCGGCTCGACATTCGTTCGAGTTGGACGCCGATGCGGCGGAGGGGTTGCGTTCATTGGAGCCGGTCACCGAATTCCTGGCGGGCCGGTACGGCCAATGGCCTGCGGATGGAACTGGTCGGTCGGCGAGGGTGACGTAAGCGGAGGTGTCGTCTAGGTGTGTGCTATTCATCCGACTCCATGACAACCCCGGATGCGACGGCCCCGCTGGTCGTCGAGGCTCTTCAGGAATGGGCGCGGCTGGCTGGAGGACCTGGCGGAGCGGTTCGCGGCCCTGGCTCCACCGGATAGCACGCCGGTGTCTTCGGCCGACCACTGACACTGGGGGCGGGCGTGCACGCGCCTGGTCACCGTGGTGGCTGACCGCACCCAGGCCGAGAGCAGCTGGTACGGGCATTGCGTCCAAGTCCTCCGATGGTTTCTCGCCATACAGCGGCATCGAGGAGGGCCAGCCCAGCAGATCGTCAAGCACATGATCGGCGGCCGGTTCCGCAGTTGGATCGCACCTGACCTTCCGGGGTCGACGGGTGAGTTCGCGGTTCGCCAGAGGCGTGAGTGGCATCAGATGGCTTCCGGGCCCGGCCAACCGAAGGACGGCCTTGCCGACCGGCTGCTCATCCGGCCGGAGATCTCCTGGCCGTCCTGGCGCTGCGCACGCCTCGTCTCGGAAGTGCCGGCCCTCGACGGCTTCCGGAATTTCTTCATGGCGGGCGGCCATGCTGGCGTTGGGCTTCGTCCTGGCCCGCGAAGGCGTCTTCCTCAACCAGGTTCGCCCTCTGCAGACCACCTGCTGGGCCGACGGCTCAGAAGGCGCGGCCGTTCTGGCGGTGCTGCTCGGAATCCTGATCACCGCTGCGGAGCGGCGACCATCCCACGGGAGACAATCGTGAACGAACGCGATGTCCTGCTCAACAAGCTCACGCAGGGGCTGCGCCCGATGTCAGAGGGCATCGAATGGTTCGACGGCCTCGGCCGGGAAGAGCAGTCCGAGGTGCTGCTGTTCCTGCGCCACTACTGCGTCCAGGCGCGCGCAGTCACCGAGGACGCGCCGGAGAGCATCCGCCGTGCCGGGCTGCACCCGACGCATACACCCGCGGTGCTGATCTCACGAGGTCGGATACACGGGCAATGAGGAAAGATCGCCAGTCTCGCTCCTCTCGGCGAACGCCGCAAGGCGTTCCGGCTGCTGACCGCGGTGCTCACGATCGCCGACGGACGGCGCCGCGATCGCTTCTGCTCCAGCGGCTGCAGTCACTGGTGGCACGGACTGACCATGGCCTGAGAAACCAGCACCGCACCCTGAAGGCCACTTCCCAGTCGAATGTCATCCGGGTAGCGGATCAGTCCCACCAGAGGCGAAGTACTCGTCCGCGACCAGAAGAGCCTCGTGCTCGTCCATGGGAGGCGAGGCGACGCTGAGGTGCAGCGTAGAAAAGCCGACCGCTACGGCACAGACACCGAACCGGTGCTCCCAATCTCGGACGACCGCTGAGAACTCCACTGTTTCTTTGTCGTAGTTGCAAGGGCCCGCCCAGCCCGCGGCCGTCAGCTGTTGCCGCCCGTGGCAGGGTAGCGAGCGCAGGGCGATCACATGCAGTTGTTCGGGAATGCCCGCACGGCTCGCGTACCGAGTTCCACCGGGTCCGGGCAAGGTCAAGAGCCGTGCGACTCCCGGCTGTCGCAGTCACCAGTCGGCGTGCCCGTCTCCGTGGTGGCCGGTGCCGCCTGCGCCGCCTGGGCCGCCCTCAGACCAACCGCCGGAGTCCAAGCCGTGGCCAAGACCGTGGCCGCCGGTGGTGAAGTCGGCGTAGAGGTCACTGAGCTCGCCGAGAAGTCGGCGGGTGAGGATGTCGGCGCCGGTGGTCAGTGCCGCAGCGAGCTCCACGTCGGCGACAGGGACCACTCCGGCGGCTGCGGGGGTGAGGCGGTGCGTTGCGGCGAGGGCGGCCATACGGCGGCGGTCGGTGATGCCGCGCAGTCCAGGGTAGGCGGCAGGGGCGAGGCCCGCGGCCTGGGCAAGCACGGCGAGGGTGAGGTTGCGGTCAGCGGTGGACCTTGCGGAGCCGGAGCGGACCACGCCGTCGAGACGGGTCAGTAGCGCCTGGCGGCGCGGCATGTCCACGGAAAGAATGTCGTTGCGGGTACGGCCGCTGGAATCGCGCCACCGACGGACACGGACCGCCTTCTGGTCCTCCAGTCGGGAGAGGTACTCGACGGCCAGGGAGCGCGGTGTCCGGCGCAGCCAGTCCTTGAGGCCGGGCTGGGGAGAGGCCGCGCCGAGACCTTGCAGGACATTGCTCAGGCGACGGTCTTTGACAGGACGGGGGTCCAACACCTCGATCCGCCGGCGCCCGACGGCGATCCGTCCGGCCAGGCACAGATCCGCCAACTCCGAGGCCCGCAGGGCGTACCGAAGCCGGTTGTCGCTTCGTATGCGTATGCGCTGCCTGCCCGGGACCATCGCGAGCAGGAGTAGTTCGTCCCCCATAGTCATGCCTGCCAGGGTAGGCACAGCAGTCCGCGGAAGAGAGAGTTCCGCAGGATGCTCAGCCGACACCCCTCACGCACCCGAACCACCGCGCACCCCAAACCGATCCTCCGCCAGGCAACCGCCCCTAAGCCCCGTCCACGTTCGGACATCACCTCGAACACACCCCACAAACGCCGAGATCCCGCCCGATCTTTCGATCGGACGGGATCTCGTCAACGTCCTTGAGAGCTACTCAAGAACTGTCGGTTGTGGACCTGTGGGGATTTGAACCCCAGACCCCCTCGATGCGAACGAGGTGCGCTACCAGACTGCGCCACAGGCCCTTGCGACGAGTGAAACTTTAGCACCCCCACAGGGGTGCTTGGAAATCCGTTCCCCGCTGGTCAGCCGAGCCGGAGTCCCGAGCGCCTCATTCGTTGGCCGCTCGGGGTCGGTCCTCGTCGTCGTACTGGTCGAAGAGGGGGGTCCTGCCCCGGTCGCGGGTGCGGCGGGGCTGGTTCGTGCGCTGGCGTGGCGCCGGATCCACGGCGGGCACCGTGGGGTGCGAGGTGCCGGTCTGGGTGGGCTCGGCCGTGCTGGAACGGGCCGCGCTCCAGGTCTCCGGGTCGCCGACCTCCACTCCGCCCGTGGCGCGCGGGGCCACGGGGGCGGTGACATAGGTGGGCAGCGGAACCGGGACGGGCTCCCAGCTGTCGCCCTGGACCGGGCCGCGTTCGCGCTGCTGGTCCACCCACTCCGCGTGGTCCGTCTGCTCGACGAGGGCGCGGCGGCCCGCCTCCTGCGGGGAGACCACGGGTGCGGGCTCCGGCTGGGGGTGGTGCGCTTCGGGCTCCTCGTCGGGCTCGGCGGGAGCCGGTACCGCGGGCTGGTGCCGGCGCGGGCGGCTCTCGCGCAGGCGCTGCGCCGCCACCTCCGCCCGGCGGCGGTCCATGGTGAAGGCGAACCGGCGTCGCTCCTGGGCGCGCAGATGCACGATGTACGTGCTGAGCAGCACGGCGGGCACGGCGGGCGCCCACAGGAAGCTGAGCCCGCCGACCGCCGCGACGACCGCGCCGAGCGTGAAGGCCAGGAACAGGACGACGGTGGTACGTCTGCGCCGGGCCAGGACCTGCGAGCGCTGGGCCCGCCGCACCCGCTCGGCGTCCGCGCCGCTCGTGCGCGTGCGCTGCTGGGGCGGGCGCGCCGGCTCGGACCGGTCCACCGCCTGGTGACCGGATGCGGGGCGGTCGTGCGCCTGCCGCTCGGACGCCTGGCGGTCCGCCACCGGACGGCCGGGCGAGCGGTCGGGGGCGTGCGCCGGGTCGTGCATCCGGGCTTCGGTATGCGCCGGAGGCGCGGAAAAGGCCCGGACGTCAACGGTTTCCATTCGGTCCGTTTCCGCGTCCGGGTCGACGTCGGGCCCCGCCTCCTCGGCGGTGCGGTCCCGCAGCTCCTTGGCGTACCGGCGCTCCATGGCCGCCCGTCCGGACAGCAGCCGGATGGCGGTGCTGAAGCGTTCCGTAGGACGGGCTTCATTGAGCTCGTCCTGCCTGCGGAGCCACATCGGCACCAAGTAGGCGGCCCAGGCCCCGACGATGACTGCGTAGATGAGGCCGCTGCTGCTCACGCTCACACCGTAGAGGGGTTTGCACGGAGGGATCCGCCAATTGGGCCGGTGTGTCGCACGATCAGGCTGGTATCAGGGACTTTTTTTGTGATTGTTCAGATCAACCGATGATGTTGGCGGAGACATCGGCAATCGCACCTCGGTCAATTTCGAACACTTATTTCATTCTCCTGCGCTGCGCGGGGACCCCGGACGCGCCTGACGCCAGCGCCGGAGCATCCCGTCAGGCACTTCCTCTGCGGTCAGCGCGAAGATCAGATGGTCCCGCCACGCCCCGTCGATGTGGAGGTAGCGCGGACGCACCCCTTCCGAACGGAATCCGAGTTTCTCCACGACCCTTCGGCTGGGCCTGTTCTCGGGGCGGATGCACACCTCGACCCGGTGCAGGCCGACCGTGCGGAAGCAGTGGTCGACGGCGAGGGCGACGGCCGTCGGCATCACACCGCGGCCCGCCACGCTCTGGTCGACCCAGTAGCCGACGTGCCCGGAGCACATCGAGCCCCAGGTGATCCCCGCCACCGTGAGCTGACCGACGAGCCGGCCCTCGTACTCGATGGCGAACGGCAGCATCCGGCCCGCGTTCGCCTCCGAGCGCAGATGCCGGACCATCTGCCGGTAGGTCGGGCGCTGCGCCACCGGACCGCCCGGGGCGGGCGGCGGGACGGTCGCCTCCCAGGGGCGCAGCCACTCACGGTTGCGCCGGTTGACCTCGCGCCATTCGCGCTGATCACGCAGTCTGATCGGGCGGAGGACGACCTCGCCGTCGGCCAGGACCACCGGCCAGTTCGACACGTTCAGCTCGGGCTCCCCGGTCGGGGGTGATCTCCGCCGCGCAGCTGGTCGACGGCGTGCACCAGCAGCCGGCCCAGCACCGTGAGGCCGTCGCGCACCCCGCCGGTGGAGCCCGGCAGGTTGACGATCAGGGTGCCGCCCGCGACGCCCGCGAGGCCGCGGGAGAGGGCCGCGGTGGGGACCTTCTCGCGGCCCTCGGCACGGATCGCCTCGGGGATGCCGGGGATCTCGTGGTCGAGGACGCGGCGGGTGGCCTCGGGGGTCCGGTCGGTGGGCGAGATGCCCGTACCGCCGGTGGTGATGATCACGTCGTACCCGGCCGCCGCCCCGGCCCGCAGGGCTTCCTCGACCGGGTCGCCGTCGGGCACCACCCGCGGCCCGTCCACGGCGAAGCCCAGGGCGGTGAGCGCCTCGGCGACGATCGGTCCGCCCCGGTCCTCGTAGACACCGGCCGCGGCCCGGTTGGACGCGGTCACGACAAGGGCGGTGTACGGGGTCGCCGGCGCGGAACCGGAGGTGCCGCCCGCCGCGTGCGCACCGGGCGTCGGCGCGGAACCGCGCGACGGGGTGCCGGGCGCCGTCATGCGCCCGCCTCCTCCGGCGCGGTGCGCCGGTAGTCGCCGGACTTGCCGCCCGACTTCGCCTCGACCTGTACGTCGGTGATCACCGCGCCCTTGTCCACCGCCTTGACCATGTCGACCACGGTGAGCGCGGCGACCGAGACGGCGGTCAGCGCTTCCATCTCCACGCCCGTACGGTCCGTGGTCCGCACGGTGGCCGTGATCTCCACCGCGTCGTCGGCGACGCCCAGATCGACCTGCACCCCGGAGACCGCGAGCGGATGGCAGAGCGGGATCAGGTCCGGGGTGCGCTTGGCCCCCATGATTCCGGCGATCCTGGCCGTCGCGAGGGCGTCGCCCTTGGGGACTCCCTCGCCGCGGAGCAGCTCGATGACACGCGGCGAGACGAGGACCCGGCCGCTGGCGCGGGCGACGCGCGCGGTGACGTCCTTGTCCGAAACGTCGACCATGCGGGCCGCGCCCGCCTCGTCGAGGTGCGTCAGCCTGTTCTGCGTACTCAACTAACTCCGCCTAGCGGTAGGGCGCCGGTTGCCCGCGCGGCCCGCACCGGGGTGCGGGCCCGGGGCCCGGGGGGTGTCCCCCGGGAAGGCACAGCGGCAGACACCGTACCGCCACCGGACCGCGGTCAGCGGAGCAGGATCACCTCGGTCTCCGTACCGGGCTCGGCGGAGGTGACGTCCTCGGGCAGCACGATCAGCGCGTCGGCCTGGGCGAGGGCGGCGATCAGATGCGATCCGGAACCGCCGACGGGCGTGACCGTGCCCTCCTGCGCGTCGTACGTCCCGCGCAGGAACTGGCGCCGGCCGGCCGGCGAGGAGAGCGCCTTGTCGGTCTTCAGCGTGGCCGTGGAGGTGGGCCGGTGGACATCCGTCAGGCCCATCAGCGCACGGATCGCGGGCCGGACGAACAGCTCGAAGGAGACATAGCTGGAGACCGGGTTGCCCGGCAGGGCCAGCAGCGGGGTGTGGTCCGGGCCGATGGAGCCGAAGCCCTGGGGCTTGCCCGGCTGCATGGCGAGCTTCCGGAAGTCGATACCGCTGCCCGGCTCGTCCTCGTCGCCCACGGAGGACAGGGCCTCCTTGACCACGTCGTAGGCGCCGACGCTGACGCCGCCCGTGGTGACCACGATGTCGGCGCGGATCAGCTGGTCCTCGATCGTGGCCCGCAGGGTCTCCGCGTCGTCGGCCACGGCTCCGACCCGGTAGGCGATGGCTCCGGCGTCCCGGGCGGCAGCGGTCAGCGCGAAACTGTTGGAATCGTAGATCTGGCCGCCCGTCAGCGGCTCGCCCGGCTGGACCAGTTCGCTGCCGGTGGACAGGACGACGACCCGCGGGCGGGGCCGTACGACGACGGTCGAGCAGCCGATCGCGGCGAGCAGCCCGATCTGCGCCGGGCCGACGATCGATCCGGCGCGCAGGGCCAGATCGCCCGGCCGGACGTCGCTGCCCCGGTCCCGGACATGGGCGCGGGCCTCGACCGGACGGTGCACGCGCACCTCGCCGCCGGCCCCCTCGGGCGCGTCGCTGTGCGCACGCATGGCGTCGGCCGGTCCCCCGCCCGAGCCGCCGTCGGTCCACTCGACCGGGACGACCGCGTCGGCGCCCTCGGGCAGCGGGGCACCGGTCATGATCCGGGCGGCCTCCCCCGGCCCCACGACCCGTCCGTCGGCGAGTCCGGCGCTGCCCGCCGCGACATCGCCGATGACCGTGAGGACGGCGGGGAACTCCTCGCTCGCGCCCTCGGTATCGGCCACCCGGACCGCGTAGCCGTCCATCGAGCTGTTGTCGAAGGGCGGCAGGGCGATCTCCACGACGACGTCCTTGACGAGGACGCAGCCCTGGGCGTCGGGCAGCTGCAACTCGATGGGTTCGAGGGGCCTCACTGCGCCGAGGATGTCGTCCAGGTGCTCGTCCACCGACCAGATCGTGCTGCTCAAGGTGCTACATCTCCTCGGTGACGTATCTGCGGAGCCAGGCCCGGAAGTCCGGGCCCAGATCTTCACGTTCGCACGCGAGTCTGACAATGGCACGCAGATAGTCGCCGCGGTCGCCGGTGTCATAACGGCGGCCCTTGAAGACGACCCCGTGCACCGGGCCGCCGATCTTCGGGTCGGCGGCGAGCAGTTGAAGGGCGTCGGTGAGCTGGATCTCGCCGCCGCGGCCCGGCTGGGTGTGCCGCAGTATGCCGAAGATCGCGGGGTCCAGGACATAGCGGCCGATGATCGCCAGATTGCTGGGCGCCTCGGCCGGGTCCGGCTTCTCCACGAGATCGGTGATGCGGACGATGTCGCCCTCGACGGTGGCGTCCGCGGCCGCGCAGCCGTACTGGTGGATCTGCGACGGCTCGACCTCCATGAGCGCGATGACGCTGCCGCCCTCACGCTCCTGGATCTCCACCATCCGCGCCAGCAGCGGATCGCGCGGGTCGATCAGGTCGTCACCGAGCAGCACCGCGAAGGGCTGGTCACCGACGTGCGGCGCCGCGCACAGGACCGCGTGCCCCAGACCACGCGGGTCGCCCTGCCGCACATAGTGCATGGTGGCCAGGTCGCTGGACTCCTGCACCTTGGAGAGCCGCGCGGCGTCCCCCTTGCGGGTCAGCGCGGACTCCAGCTCGTAGTTGCGGTCGAAGTGGTCCTCCAGAGGGCGCTTGTTGCGGCCGGTGATCATCAGTACGTCGGACAGGCCCGCAGCCACGGCCTCCTCGACGACATACTGGATCGCGGGCTTGTCGACGACCGGCAGCATCTCCTTGGGAGTGGCCTTGGTGGCCGGCAGGAAACGCGTACCGAGACCGGCTGCCGGAATGACGGCCTTGCTGATCCTGGGGGACGGCTGATTCATGCGCAGAACCATAACGGGTGCGCATGGGCAGAAGATGATCCTCCGGTTAACTTTGGCCTTAAATAAGCCCATACGAGAACTGCGTGAACCACCGTTGAATAACGACAAGTCAGGAAAAGCACCCCTTCGGCGCGAACACCTCGCCGCACGACGGCTCCTGAGCGCGGAGGACGCCGGTCGCACCGCCCGGCTCCTCTCCGCCGCCGCGTTGCGCCTCCCCGAACTGGCCGAGGCCCGCACGGTCGCCGCCTATGTGTCCGTGGGGCGCGAGCCGGGAACGCGGGTGCTGCTGGACGCGCTGCGCGCGCGGGGCGTACGGGTGCTGCTGCCGGTGCTCCTGCCGGACAACGATCTGGACTGGGCGCCGTACGAGGGCGCGGACCGCCTCGTACCGGCCGGACGCGGGCTGCTGGAGCCCGCCGGGGTGCGCCTCGGCCCCGCCGCGGTCCTCGACGCCGATACGGTCCTGCTGCCCGGCCTCGCGGTGGACGCGCGGGGCATGCGGCTGGGCCGGGGCGGCGGGAGTTACGACCGGGTGCTGGCCAGGCTGTCGGCGGCCGGGGCGCATCCGGTCCTGGTCGTGCTGCTGTACGACGACGAGGTGGTCGCGCGGGTCCCGCAGGAACCGCACGACCACCCCGTGGATGCCGTGGTGACGCCGGCCGGAGTACGGCGCTTCACCCCGCCGGACCGGTGAGTCCGGCGGGACGGTGAGCGCCGTGGCCGGTCCGGCGTCCGTGCGGGGCGGTGAGCCCGGCGGGACGGTGGGCCCGGCGGCAGGTCCGGCGTCCGTGCGGGCCGGTCAGCCTCTCGCTGAACCGGCCCGCACCGTCATGGCTTGAGCGTCAGCGTGTCGACCGTGGTCTGGCCGACCGCGTTCGTCCCGAAGGACCAGTCGAGCAGTTCGCCGTCGACCCACTTGTCGGTCTGGTCGGTGTAGTGCGCGCTGAACGCGTGGCCGGAGGCGCCGGTGAGGTTGATCCAGCGGGACTTGTCCCAGTCCCCCACGTTGACGACCATCCGCATCGACGGCACCCAGATGACCTCGTAGCCGCCCGCCGCGTTCCAGCCGGTGGCGTTGACCGCGGCCTCGCCGCCGCCGAGGTTCCAGGGGCCCCGGTTGAGGGCCCGCTGGAGAAGACCGGGGCCTTCGGTACCGAGGGTCTGGTTCCTCAGGGTCAGCTGGTGCAGCCGTCCCCAGCTCCAGGTGCTGATGTCCTTGCCGAGCTTGGCCGTCAGCTCCCAGCGGGCGTCCTCCATGGCGGCGGCGAACAGGTCGTCGCGGCTTTCGAGCGCCTCGTCACGGCCCCGGGCGGGCACCTTCCACCACTCGTTGTCCGTGTCGTCCACGATGTTCCGGACCACCTGGTACCAGCGGTCGCCACCGTCCGGCTGCGCCGAGTCCGGGTCGCGCTGGCCGCATTCCCGTACGAGCTTGTGCCGCTCGTCCACCGGGCCGGTGCTGTCGGCCGGACGGACGTTGAGGCAGTCGCCCTCGGCGCGCAGTTCCTTGGGCAGCTTGTTGCCGAAGGCCAGCTTGAGGATGTTGCGCCAGACCCCGTTGAAGTACGCGGCGGCGGCCGAGTCGGGCTCCTGGGTGTAGTCCCAGCCCTCCAGCAGCTTCTGTGCCTCGCGCACGCTCTTGTCGGAGATGTTGATCTTCAGCAGCTTGGGCACCAGCAGCGCGGCGATCTCGCTGTTGTTGTCCATCTGCATCTTCTGCATGTCGTCGGTCGAGATCTTCTCGCCGCCCTTGATCTTCGACGCGATGAGGTCGTTGATCCGCTGGCTGCGGGTGCCGTAGCCCCAGTCCTTGGTGAGCAGGTGGGGGTACTTCTTCTCGTCGATGACGGCCTGGTTGGCGGTGACGATGTAGCCGCGCTTCGGGTTGTACTCGTAGGGCAGCTCGTCGAACGGGATCGGGTCCTTCTTCCAGCCGTACTCCGAGGTCCAGCCGGGGGTCGGCAGCGTGCCGTCGCCCTGGACACGGACCGGGATCCGGCCGGGTGCCTGGTAGCCGATGTTGCCCTTGGTGTCCGCGTAGATCAGGTTCTGCGAGGGCACCTCGAAGTGCTCGGCCGCCGCCCGGAAGGACGTGAAGTCCTTGGCGCGGTTGAGCTCGAACACGGCGTCCATGGACCTGCCGGGCTCCAGCGCGGTCCACTTCAGCGCGACCGCGTAACCACCGGCGCGGTCGGGGGCGGCGTTGGTGACGGGGGCCTTCTGGCCCACCTTCTCCAGTTCGCCGCTGCGGTCGGAGACGAGCGGCCCGTTGTTGGTCTCCCGCACCGTGATGTGCCGGCTCTTGCCTCCCGCGACCTTGATGGTCTCCTCGCGGGTGGTGAACGGCTTCACCTTGCCGTCGTACTGGTAGCCCTCGCCGGACACCTTCTCCAGGAAGAGGTCGGTGACGTCCGCGCCGAGGTTGGTGAAGCCCCAGGCGATGTCCTGGTTGTGGCCGATGATCACACCGGGCATCCCGGAGAACGTGTAGCCCGCGGTGTCGTACTGGCAGGACTTCGAGACCTCCCGGCAGTGCAGCCCCATCTGGTACCAGAGCGAGGGCAGCATCGGCGCCAGGTGCGGGTCATTGGCCAGCAGCGGCTTGTCGGTGGTCGTGTACTTCCCGGAGACGACCCAGGAGTTCGATCCGATGCCGTTGCCGTTCGGGCCGAGCAGCGCGGGGATCTCGTCCAGGGTGTCGGAGAGCGCGGAGAGCTGGGTGTTCAGGCCCTCGGCGGCGTCCGCCGGGGTGCCCTCGCCGACGCCGTCCGAGGGCTGGGCCTCCGGGTCGAACTTGCCGGTGACCGAGGAGACCGCTCCCTCGCCGACGATCGGCTCGTGCTTCTTGTACGGGTAGGCCGGGTAGAGGTCCTTGATCTGGTCCCCGTCGAGCCTGCTGGTCAGCAGCGAACGGTCGATCTCGTCCTGCATGTTGCCGCGCAGGTCCCAGGCCATCGCCTTGAGCCAGGCCACCGAGTCGACCGGGGTCCACTCCGTGGGCTTGTAGTCGTTGGTCAGGCCCAGCGCCGCGTACTCGACGGAGATGTCCCTGCCGTCCTTGCCCTTCAGGTACGCGTTGACACCCTCCGCGTACGCCTGGAGGTTCTTCTTGGTGTCCTCGTTCAGGACGGTGTCGTACTCCTTCTGCGCGACCTGGCGCCAGCCGAGCGTGCGCAGGAAGGCATCGGTCTCCACCTGTCCCGAACCGAACATCTCGGAGAGCCGGCCGGACGTCATATGACGGCGGACGTCCATCTCCCAGAAGCGGTCCTGCGCCTGGACGAAGCCCTGGGCGCGGAACAGGTCGGCGTCGGAGTCCGCGTAGATCTGCGGGATTCCGTATTCGTCGCGTTTCACGTCGACGTCGGCGGCGAGGCCGTCGAGTCTGATCGATCCGGTCGTCTGCGGGTACGAGGCCCGCACGGTGGACACGGACCAGTAGGCGCCGTACCCGACACCCGCGACAAGCGCCAGCACCAGGACGATCACGAGCAGGCGGGCGCGTCGCCCCTTCTTCCTGCCGGGCTTCTTCGCGTCGGAAGAGCCGGAAGAGGCGGTTGTGTTGGCGGGCATCGCTGTCCTTCGAGGGGCAGGGTGGTCCTGGGAGTGCAGGAGCAACCATAGGCGCAGCGCCGAAGCCACTCGGACGCGGTATCGGGATGCCCCCACATGCGTTGTGTTCGTACGAACACTCGAACGCGTCAAGAAAGCGTTAAAGATTAGGTAAGGTAACGAAGTACTGGCCACCGGAGGCCGATCCGGCAGGCGTACGCAGGGAAGGAACGGACCCTGACTGTCCACGCGCTCAATGAACTCCTGCTCGTCTGCTCATTGGTCCTGCTCGTCGCCGTGGCGGCGGTACGCATCTCCTCGCGCAGCGGGCTTCCCAGCCTGCTCCTGTACCTCGGCATCGGGATCGCCATGGGGCAGGACGGCATCTTCGACGTCAAGTTCGACAACGCCGAGCTGACCCAGGTGATCGGCTATGCCGCCCTGGTCGTCATCCTGGCCGAGGGCGGACTCGGTACGAAGTGGAAGGAAGTCAAACCCGCGCTGCCGGCTGCCGCGATGCTGTCGACCGTCGGCGTGGGCATCAGCGTGGGCGTCACCGCGAGCGCGGCGCACTATCTCGTCGGGCTGGACTGGCGTCAGGCACTCATCATCGGAGCGGTCGTCTCGTCCACCGACGCCGCGGCCGTCTTCTCGGTCCTGCGCAAGGTGCCACTGCCCTCCCGGATCACGGGCGTACTGGAGGCCGAGTCCGGCTTCAACGACGCCCCCGTGGTCATCCTGGTCGTGGCGTTCTCCGCGGTCGGCCCCGTGGAGCACTGGTACGTCCTGGTCGGCGAGATAGCGCTGGAGCTGGCGATCGGCGCGGCCATCGGCCTCGCGGTGGGCTGGCTCGGCTCCTTCGGACTGCGGCACGTGGCACTGCCCGCGTCCGGCCTCTACCCGATCGCCGTGATGGCCATCGCGGTGTCGGCGTACGCGGCCGGCGCCATGGCGCACGGCAGTGGATTCCTGGCCGTCTACCTGGCCGCGATGGTGCTCGGCAACTCCAAGCTGCCGCACTGGCCGGCCACTCGCGGCTTCGCCGACGGGCTCGGCTGGCTGGCCCAGATCGGCATGTTCGTGCTGCTCGGGCTGCTGGTCACGCCGCACGACCTGGTCGACGACTTCTGGCCCGCGGTGGTGGTGGGGCTGGTGCTGACCGTGGTGGCCCGGCCGCTGTCGGTCTTCCTGAGTCTCGCGCCGTTCCGGCTGCCACGCCGCGAGAAGGCCCTGATGTCCTGGGCGGGCCTGCGCGGAGCCGTGCCCATCATCCTGGCGACCATTCCGATGGTGTCCGGGATCGAGGGCAGCACCAGGGTCTTCAACATCGTCTTCGTCCTCGTCATCGTCTACACGCTGATCCAGGGGCCGACCCTGCCCTGGCTCGCGAAGGCCCTGAAGATCGCCGACGATCCGTCGGAGGCCGCCGACCTGGGCATCGAGTCGGCGCCGCTGGAGCGGCTGCGCGGGCATCTGCTGTCGGTCGCGATCCCGGCCAGGTCCAAGATGCACGGCGTGGAGGTAGGCGAGCTGCGGCTGCCCTCCGGCGCCGCCGTCACGCTGGTCGTACGGGACGGGAAGAGCTTCGTCCCGGCCCCGGCCACGGTGCTGCGGCGCGGCGACGAACTGCTGGTCGTGGCGACCGATCCGGTGCGCGACGCGACGGAGGCCCGGCTGCGGGCGGTCGGCGAGGGCGGCAAGCTGGCCGGCTGGCTGGGGACGGGCCGCGGACCGGTCACGAAAGCGCGCCACTGATTCACGGGTGACCACCGATCACAGATGGTCATGCGTCATGGGCAGCAATTCATCACCAGCTGTCAGCGGTCATCGACTTTCAGTGATCATCGACGGTCATGGTGACCCCGCACGCAATCGCGGGGGAGCGGGGACTCCTGCCTGTAGCATGAAGGCAATCTGATCGACCAACTCTGCCTGAAGCAGAGCTGGCGCGACCCGTATGGCGGTCGTGGCGCCCTCGCCCCTTGCAGCGAGCGTCCGGCATCTACCGCAGTTCCGCGCGAATGAGGACAGCTCTCGGCGCAGCCTCCGCACGGGCCCCACAAGGGCCCCGAGGAGACGCGGCCACCAGGCGGCAGAAAGGCAAGGACCGTGGCGTCCACGGTCTCCGACCGCCCCGGATACGGGCAACTGCTGCGCACCCCCGGTGCGTGGACCTTCCTCCTCCCGGGCTTCGCCGCACGGCAGCCCTTCGCGATGCTGACCATCGGCATCGTGCTCCTCGTCCAGCACACCACCGGCTCGTACGGCAGCGCGGGCGCCGTCGCCGCCGTCTCCGGCGTGTCCATGGCGCTGTTCGCCCCGCAGAGCGGCAAGCTCGCCGACCGTTTCGGGCAGCGCGCGGTGCTGCTGCCCGGCGTTCTGGTGCACGCCGTCTCGGTGGGCGCGCTCACGGCGCTCGCGCTGGCGGATGCGCCCCTGTGGGCGCTGTTCCTGGCCGCCGTGCCCACCGGTGCCTCGATACCGCAGATCGGGCCGATGGTGCGGGCCCGCTGGGCGGCCAAGCTGGGGGCCGCGCCCGGCCGGCCGGCCTCACCGCTGATGGCCACCGCCGCTGCCTTCGAGTCCGTCACGGACGAGTTCACCTTCGTCCTCGGACCGGTTCTCGCCACCGCGCTGTGCACCGGCGTGCACCCGGCGGCCGGGCTGCTCACGGAGGCCGCTCTGACCCTCGTCGGGGGACTGCTCTTCGCCGCCCAGCGCTCCACGCAGCCCGCGCCCCGGAGCGCCGCCACCGCCGCCGAACCGCATGCCTCCGCGCTCTCCGTGCCGGGCGTCCGGGTGCTCGCGATCACCTTCCTGGGCATCGGCGCCGTATTCGGCGGCATGCAGGTCTCCCTGACCGCGTTCGCCGAGGAGATCGGCCGCCCCGGAGTGAACGGCATGCTGTACGGGATCTTCGCGGCCGGCAACATGCTGGCCGGCATCGCCTGCGGCGCCATCGTCTGGAAGATCAGCCCGCGCCGTCGGCTGATCATCGGCTATCTGGCACTGACCCTGACCGCGTCCGGACTGTGGGCCGTCCACTCGGTGCCGCTGCTGGCCGGGCTCGGGCTGCTGGTCGGCCTCTCCATCGCTCCCGCGCTGATCAGCGGCTACACCCTGGTCGACGCCTTGGTCCCGGCGTCGGCCCGGACGGAGGCGTTCACCTGGCTGACGGGGGCGGTGGCGCTCGGTCAGGCGGCTGCGGTGACCGTGGCCGGACAGCTCGCGGACGCCCGCGGGGCGAGCACCGGATTCCTGGTGCCGCTCGCGGGGACGGTACTGGCGCTGGTGACGCTGCTGGCCCTGCGTTCACGGCTGGCTCCGAAGGCCGCGGGACGCACTGTGGCACGTGGGATCGGTCACCGCGAGCCGGTCACGGTGGACTGATCGAGCGGAATACGTCAGTATGGAGCGTCGTTAGCACTCATTGAGTGAGAGTGCCAGGAGGAGCAAGTGCCGACCTATCAGTACCAGTGCACCGAGTGCGGCGAGGGCCTTGAGGCGGTGCAGAAGTTCACCGATGATGCCCTGACCGTGTGCCCGAGCTGCGACGGACGCCTCAAGAAGGTGTTCTCTGCGGTCGGCATCGTCTTCAAGGGTTCCGGTTTCTACCGGAACGACAGCCGTGGCTCCTCGTCGAGCAGCACACCGGCGTCGTCGGGCTCGAAGTCGTCCGATTCCGCATCCACCTCGTCGTCGACGGGTTCGGACGCGAAGTCGACCGCTTCGTCCTCTTCGTCGTCCTCTTCTTCCTCCTCGTCGTCGTCTTCGTCCGCGTCGACTTCGTCGAGTGGTACGTCGGCCGCCTGAGCCCTCGTACAACCACCGCACGCCTCACCGGGACCCCGCCGATCGACTCGGCGGGGTCCCGGCGTTTTCCCCCCGATACTGTGGCCGCATGGCGAACGAAGAGGCGCATTCGGGAACGGGAACGGGTGGTACGGGCGTGAGTGCCGGTACGGGTACGGACGTGGGTACGGGCTCATCGACGGCTTCGGGCGCTTCGGCCGCGGGCGCGGAGATCGGTGTCATCGGCGGCTCGGGCTTCTACTCCTTCATGGAGGACGTCACCGAGGTTCGCGTGGACACCCCGTACGGGCAGCCCAGCGACTCGGTCTTCCTCGGTGAGATCGGTGGCCGCCGGGTGGCCTTCCTGCCCCGTCACGGACGCGGCCACCACCTGCCGCCGCACCGCATCAACTACCGCGCGAACCTGTGGGCACTGCGCTCCGTCGGAGTGCGTCAGGTGCTCGGACCGTGCGCCGTCGGCGGGCTGCGGCCGGAGTTCGGCCCCGGGACCCTACTGATCCCGGACCAGCTGGTCGAGCGCACCAAGGCCCGCGCCCAGACGTATTACGACGGTGAGACCCGCGCCGACGGGGCCGTGCCGAACGTCGTGCATCTGGGGTTCGCGGACCCCTACTGCGCCGAGGGCCGCAAGGCCGTGCTGGCGGCGGCGCGCGGGCGCGACTGGGAGCCGGTGGACGGCGGGACGCTGGTCGTCGTCGAGGGTCCGCGCTTCTCCACCCGGGCGGAATCGCGCTGGCACGCGTCGATGGGCTGGTCCGTGGTCGGGATGACCGGGCACCCCGAGGCCGTGCTCGCCCGCGAACTGGGGCTCTGCTACACCACGCTGACCCTCGTGACGGACCTGGACGCGGGTGCCGAGGCGGGCGAGGGCGTCTCCCACGAAGAGGTGCTGAAGGTGTTCGCGGCCAACGTGGACCGGCTGCGCTCGGTGCTGTTCGACGCCGTGACCGCGCTGCCGGCCACCGAGCACCGCAACTGCGCGTGCGTCCACGCCCTGGACGGGATCGACACGGGCATCGAGCTGCCGTAGGGCGGGTGCACGGCCTGCGGTGTACGTCCTGCGGTGTACGTCCTGCGGACAGCGGTGGGCGGCGCCTGCGGTGTGCGGACAGCGGTGCGCGGCGCCTGCGGTGCGCGGCGTCTGCGGTGCGCGGCGTCTGCGGTGCGCGGCCGCAGGTGCTCTGTCTGCGGTGCGCTGTCCGCGCACATGGACGTGGTGGCGGATGTGGGTGACGGAGTTTTCCACAACGCCGGGGTTGTCCACAGGGCTCAGCGGGATTCCGGCTGACGGTGGATCGTGAGGGGAGTTCGGCCGGGACGTCCGGCCGGGCTCCCCTCACTCGATTCCAGGTGGCGCCCATGTTTCCGACCACTCCTTCCACGGCTCCCGTTCCTTCCACGGCTCCCGTTCCTTCCACGGCTTCCGCTTCTTCCACGTCTCCCGTTCCTTCCGCCGCTCCTCACATTCCGGTTCCGCCCGTTCCTCCCACCACTTCTCCCTCCGTTCCTCTCTCTGTCTCTCCCCCCGGTCCTCCCACCCGCTTCCGCTCGGACGCCGGTGTCAGGCCGCCCTGGCCGCCGGTGTCGGCGCCCGCGCCGGTCGGGGTGCCCCCGTTCGCACCACTGCGGGTGCGTGGCGGCGGGGGCCACCGGCTGCGGCGGATGGTGCGCGGGCAGCGGCGGGCGATGGCTGCGGGGCTCGCGCTGACGGCAGCCGCGCTCGCGGCCTCCGGTCTGGGCGGCGCGGAGGGGAGGGCCGCTTCCCCGGGTGCAGCTCCGGAGGCCGGGCGGCTGTCGGTACGGCTGGTGTCGGCGCCGGTGCGGATCGCGGACGCGGCGACGGTCCGTCTGCTGCGGCCGGGCGACAGGGTCGATGTGATCGCGTCCGACAACGCGCGGGGGGAGGCGCGGGTGGTGGCGAGGGACGTACGGGTGGCGGAGGTGCCACGGACCTCCGGGGAGGGTGCGGAGCTCCTGGGCCCGGGTGACGGGGGCGGTTCGGACGAAGGCGGCGGGGCGCTGGTGATGCTCTCCGTGAAGCGGGAGACGGCGGTGGCGCTGGCCGGGGCGGGTGTGACGGGCCGACTGGCCGTGGCGGTGTCACATGCGTACTGACATGCTGCCAAGTCACCCTGGAGAAGTACCGAATTGGACAGTGCCGCCTTCGCCCGCCTTAGGTTGCGGAGCAGTTCGCTCCCCCTACGGCACATGCGAAAGAAGGCTCACCTGTGAGCGAGAAGAAGGTCAGTCTGCTCGAAGGTTTCAAGGCCTTCCTGATGCGCGGCAATGTCATCGACCTCGCGGTCGCCGTCGTCATCGGTGCCGCCTTCACCAACATCGTGAACGCGATCGTCAGGGGCGTCATCAGCCCCCTGGTCGGTGCGTTCGGCACCCAGGACCTGGAGAAGTACCGCTACTGCCTGAAGGCCCCCTGCGTCACGGACCCGAAGACGGGCACGACGGAGGGCATCGAGATCCTGTGGGGTTCGGTGCTCAGCGCGGCACTCAGCTTCCTGATCACCGCCGCGGTCGTCTACTTCCTGATGGTGCTGCCGATGGCCAAGTACCTCGCCAGGCGGGCGGCGATGCAGGCTGCCAAGGAAGGCGTGCAGGAGACGCTGGAGGTGAGCGAGCTGGAGGTGCTCAAGGAGATCCGCGACGCGCTCGTCGCCCAGCGTGGCAGCGAGTCGGGCGACGGCGGTGGCCCGGCCGCCGGACAGGAACGCGGCCAGTAGCGGCTCAGATGTGGTGGGGCGGCTTCTCGTCGAGGAAGCGCGCCAGATCTGCGGCGCTGCCGCCGGACGGAGGCCGCTCACCCCACCCCCGGTCCGTATCGTCCGCGGACTGCTGGTCCAGTGGATCGTCGAAGATCAGAACCGGCTTGGGCTTCGGTTCCCGCGGCGGCTGCTCCTGGTGCTGCTGCGGCGGCTTCGAATCTCGCGGTCCGGGGGCGGGGGCGGTGCTCATGTTTCCAGGGTACGGCGGCTCCCCGCGGGGTGACGGCCGTCAGCGGTCCTTCGGGTCGATCAGCCAGAGTCCCAGTACGACGAGGAACGACAGACAGAGGAAACCGGCCCCCCACCAGGCTGTTCCGGTGTTGCCCTCCATCCATTCGTCGATGATCACCGTCAGGCCCCAGAGCTGCCCGATGACCACGGTCATGGCGAGGGTGAGGCGGGCCGTCAGTTTCGAGGAGCGCTCGGGTTCCTGGTCGGTTCCCGCGCCGGGACCGGGACCGGTGTGCCGGACCCGTGGGTCTCCGTAGCCGCTGGTGGCGCGGATCTGCGGATAGCGCTCATGGACGGGACGGTTCAGCTGGGGGCGGGCGCTGCCCGGGTGGTACTCCGGGTACCGCGGGTCCGAAGGCTGCGGGTGTTCGCTCATGTCCGCCTGCCGGGGGTCTCGGCTCGGGTCGCACCGTCGTCGGTGCCGGCTGCCGTCGCCGCTCCCGCGGCTGCGGCGGCGCGGGGTGGTGCCTCCGCGCCGCCCTCGGTGCCGGGGCATCCGATGCGGGAGGCGAGGTCGGGGCGGTCATCACCGAGCTGGCGGCAGAGCCCTTGCTCGATGCTCTCGCCGGAGCGGGTGGTGCCGATCGCCCAGACGCTGCCGTCGGTCTGTTCGGTGAGGACCACCTTGGGCAGTCCGCGGGGTGGCGGTCCGGCGGTGACCTCTCCGGACCGGGCGTCGAAGACGCCCTCGTGGCAGGGGCAGTACAGCTCGCCCTCCGTTCCCCGGTCCTTGCGCCAGAGCACGGCACAGGCGAGATGGGTGCAGACCGCGGAGTAGCCGACGAGGGTGCCGTCGTTGAGCCGGACGGCGACGGCCCTGTCCTCCTCGCCCGGGTAGCGGAAGGCGATGGATTCGCCGGGCAGGAGCTGCGGGGTGATCCGCTTGGGCTCGGGGGCCTTGCCGTCCTCGCCGTCGCCATGACGGTGCAGGATGCCGCTCGCCACGCCGAGGCCGCCGACGGCGAGTCCGCCGGAGACCGTGGCGACGATCCGGAGATAGTCGCGCCGGGTGGTCAGGGAGTCGGCGGCGATCCGGTCGTGGAGCGCCTCGCGCGGGTCTCCGCCGTTGCCCCGGTCGCTGCCCGGCTGCTGTTCGGTGACGCTCATCGGCGGACGTCCTTCCCGTTGATCTCGACGACGGGAAGGCCGCCGGGTACCGGCCACTGGACCTTGTCGGCGGGGACGACCATGGCCACGCCGGTGCGGACCTCGGTCTCGCCGAACACGAAGGTGTCTGCCACCTGGACGCCGGGGCGTTCGGCCTGGAGCTCCTCGAACGTGCCGTAGAAGAGCGCTCCGGTGGGGCAGACGGTGGCGCACATGGGGGCGAGACCGTAGGCGGTCCGGTCGTAGCAGAGGTTGCACTTCATCTGCAGCTTCGCCTGGAGGTCGATCTTCGGGACGCCGAAGGGGCAGGCGTTGACGCAGTTGGCGCAGCCGATGCAGCGGGTGGTGTCGGCCTGCTGCACCACACCGTCCGCGGTGACCAGGATCGCGTCGGCGGGACAGACCTCGGCGCACGGGGCGACCGGGTCCTCACAGTGCATACAGACCGTGGGAAGGGAGGCGACGGACCGGCCCTCGTCGGTGTAGTCGAGGTGGATCATCGATTTGCCGCGGTGCGAGTCGCATTCGCGGCAGGCGGAGACACAGGCCTGGCAGCCGATGCAGCGCCCCGGGTCGATGAAGATCGTTCTGCCCATCATCCGGGCTCAGCTCCTCTCCGAGGTGCCACGGCCCTGCGGGGCGGTGGGAGGCAGCGGGTCGGTACGGGACACCTGGGTCTCCGGATAGGCGACATGGCCGGGGGCGACCGGCGGCGCGGGGACCTCGTCGATCTTCTCCGCGTGCTCGATGCGGCAGGCGCACACCTTGTATTCGGGGATCTTGGAACGGGGGTCGAGGGCGTCGATGGTGAGGGCGTTGGCCGAGGTGGGGACCGGCCAGTGGTACGGGATGAAGACGGTGTCGGGGCGGATCGCCTCGGTGACCAGGGCGGGGAAGACCTCGCTGCCGCGCCGGGTGACGACGCGGACGGGTTCGCCGTTGCGGAAGCCGTGGGAGGGGTGGAGCTCGGCCCAGGGGCGCGGGGTCTGTTCGACGAGGGCGCCCAGGCGGCGGGTCTGGTTGCCGGAGAGGAAGTGCGCGACGGTGCGTCCGGTGGTGAGCGACATGGGGTGCTCGTCGTCGTACGGGTCCATCGGCGGGTGCCACTCGACGACCTGCATATGGATCTTGCCGTCGGGGTGGTAGGTCTTCCCGTCCTCGAAGAGCCGGGGGGTGCCGGGGTGGTCGGTGGAGGGGCAGGGCCAGGCGATACCGCCGGTCTCCTCCAGCCGTTCGTAGGTGATGCCGTAGTAGTCGTTGACCGTGCCGGCGGAGGCGACGCGCAGTTCGTCGAAGACCGCGCGGGAGTCGGCGAAGGCGAACTTGTCCCCCGCGCCGAGGCGCCGGGCGAGCTCGCACATCACCCAGGTGTCGGTGCGTACGCCGGGGGGCGGGTCCTGTGCCTTGTTGTGCTTGACCACCCGGGCCTCGGCGTTGGCCATCACCCCGTCGTCCTCGGCCCAGGTGGTGACGGGGAAGACGACATGCGCGTTGGCAGCGGTCTCGGAAAGGAAGAAGTCGAATTGGGCATGGAATTCAGTGGCGTCGTACCCCTCCTTGACGACCTTGTAGTTGGGCAGGGAGACGAAGGGGTTGTTGCAGATGCCGATCAGGCCTCGGATCTCGCGGCGCTGCATCTGCCAGACCATTTCCATCATCGAGGTACCGGCGGGCGGGAGTTCGGACTCCTCGATGCCCCAGATCTCGCAGATCTGCCGCCGGTGCTCCTCGTTCATGATCGAGCGTCCGCCGGGGAGGAGGTCGGACTTCTGGCCGTGTTCGCGGCCTCCCTGCCCGTTGCCCTGGCCGGTGATGGTGCCGTAGCCGGCTCCGGGCCTGCCGATGTGGCCGGTGGCGGTGCAGAGGTTGATCACGGAGAGGCAGTTCTCGACGCCCTGCGAGTGGTGCTCGATCCCCCGGGCGTGCCAGGCCATGGCCCTGGGCGCGCGGGCGAAGGTGCGGGCGACCTGGACGATCTGCTCGGCGGGGACCCCGCAGATCCCGGCGGCGCGGGACGGCGGGTATTCGGCGGCCTTGGCCTTGACCTCCGCCCAGCCGGTGGCATGGGCGGCGAGATAGCTCTCGTCGGTGAGGCCCTCCTCGATGACCACGTTGAGCACGGAGTTGAAGAACGCCGAGTCGGTGCCGGGCTTGAGCGCGACATGGATGTCCGCGGTGCGGGCGATCGCGGTCTCGCGGGGGTCGATGACGATGAGGCTGGCGCCGCGGTCCCGGGCCCCCCACACGTACTGGGTCATCACGGGGAAGCACTCGCCGATGTTGGAGCCCGCGATGAGCAGGCAGTCGGTGAGCAGGATGTCGGAGAAGGGGTTGCCGGCCCGGTCGATGCCGAAGGCGAGCTTGTTGGCGCCCGCCGCGCTGACCATGCAGAGCCTGCCGTTGTAGTCGACGTGCCGGGACTTGAGGGCGACCCGGGCGAACTTGCCGACCAGATAAGTCTTCTCGGAGAAGAGGCTGGCGCCGCCGAGAAGCCCGAAGGCATCGTTCCCGTGCGCCTGCTGGATGCGCTTGATCTCGGAGACGGTGAAGTCGAGCGCCTCGTCCCAGGAGACCTCGTGGAACTCCTCGTCGCGGGAGCGGCGCATGAGCGGGGCGGTGAGCCGGTCGGGGTGGTTGACCTGCTGGTAGGCGTTGATGCCCTTGGGGCACAGCCGCATCCGGTTGATGTCGTGGTTGCGGGGCTCGACGCCGAAGACCTTGCCGCCGCGGTCGACCCGCAGATACATCCCGCACTGGACTCCGCAGAAGCAGCAGTGGGTCGGTACGAGCGTCTCGCCGTTCTGGTCGGCGTGCCACTGGTCGGCCGGGATCCCCCCGGCGTCCCGGAATCCGCGGGTGCCGGGCGGTGCGAGGGAGGGGTCGAGGGGGAGACGCGTACGGCGGTCGGCAGCTCGCGGATCCGCGGTCACTGGAAGCCCTTCTTCACATGGGAGAGGTAGGCGCTGCCGCGCAGCACCCGCTTGCATCGCGGGCAGTACTCGGCCCATTCGTCGAAGTCGAGCCGGAGGTCGCGCATGGTGCCGCGCAGGTTCTCGACGTACGGCCCCGTGTCGATCGGTTCCTCGCAGCGGCGGCAGGCGAAGACCTTGTCGTCCTTGCGGCCGGTGTACTTGAACAGCTGCATGCCGACCGCGGCCGGGCGCTGGACGATGTGGAAGAACTTCCCGAAGGGGATGTAGATGAGGGTGAAGACCACCGAGACCATGTGGAGGATCGCCAGGAACTCGTAGCCGCCGCCGTGCAGGAAGATCGAGGAGAAGGTGAGCAGCAGGCCCGTCACGGAGATGACGATCAGGGCGATCAGCGGCACCAGGTCGTAGGCGAAGCGCTGGCCGGTGATGGCACCGCGGTCCTTCATCCGGCGCCAGAGGAAGTACGAGGCGCCGGGGATGACGAGTACGGCGGCGATGTCCAGGCCGTGGAACATCAGCCAGCCGAGGATGTTCAGCGAGTCGAAGCCGAGGATCTTGAAGCCCCAGATCCGCATCTCGTAGCCGGGGCCCGAGCCACTGCCCGAGGTGAAGGTGAACCAGCCCCAGGTCAGCGGGAAGGTGATCAGCGAGGCGAGGATGCAGCCCCAGAAGATCAGCTGGTGGGCGGCCCAGCGGGCGTGCGACCTGGCGCCGAGGAACTTCTGGAAGCCCAGATAGGTGGCGATCATCTTCGGCAGGGCGGTGGGGGCCTTGCGGAAGTTGTCGGCCGAGAAGAGGCTGCGCCAGCCCTGGGTGAACAGGCGGCGGGCGCCGGGCGCGGAGATCCAGACCGTGTAGCGGTAGGCGACACCGAAGGCGAGGAAGACGGTGGCGACGGCGTACGGGAGGAGCGCCGAGTCGAAGTTGTGGAGCATCCGGCTGCCGAACACGATCGCGAGGATCAGCAGGACGGAGACGGCCACCCCGGCCAGCCTCGCGCGGTTGCCGACGGACCGGGCGTTCGGCGCGGCAGGGGCGTCGGGAGCGGGTCCGGCGGCCCCCCGGCCCTCGTCGGGATCGGAAACGGTGCCCGGTCCGGTGGGACCGCCGGGGGTGGGCCGCTCGGCTGAGGCGGAGGCTTCTGGTGGCTCGGTCACTCCGCCACCGTAGGGACGTATGAGGCGTTTGGTCCCGTTTTAGGGGACCAGGGGGTGAACGAGTCGCCCGGACAGTCGTAGAACGGCCCCGGAGAAGCGAGGGAGGCAGCGGAGCGGCGGAAGGGCGGAAGGGCGGAAGGGCGGAAGGACTCTGTCAGACGGCCCGCAGTCCGTGGGCCTCGAAGAGCGACCGGGCGGCGGCGACCTGTTCGGGCGTGGGAGAGGGGGTCCCGTGCAGCGTGAAGGGCTTGCCCAGCGCCTGCCACTTGGCCTCGCCCAGCTTGTGGAAGGGCAGGACGTCGACGCGGGACACATTGCCGAGGGAGGCGGCGAACGAGGCGACGCCCTCGATGTTGCCGGGGTCGTCCGTCAGTCCGGGCACCAGCACGAACCGGACGTGCACCTCCTTGCCCAGGCCGGCGAGGCGGCGGGCGAAGTCCAGGGTCGGCTCAAGCTTCCGGCCGGTGACCTTCCGGTAGGTCTCGCGGTCCCAGGACTTGATGTCGAGGAGGACCAGGTCGACATCGCGCAGCATCGCGTCGGTGGCGCGGGCGCCGAGGAAGCCGGAGGTGTCCAGGGCCGTGTGCAGGCCGAGCTCGTACTTGAAGCGGTGGAAGAGCTCACCGGCGAAGACCGGCTGGAGCAGCGGCTCGCCCCCGCTGATGGTGGCCCCGCCACCGGCGGCCCGGATGAACGTCGTGTACTTGGCCGCCTCCGCGACCAGGTCGCCGGCCGCCATGCGCGTCCCGCTGCGCATCCGCATGGTGTCGGGGTTGTGGCAGTACAGGCAGGCCAGCGGGCAGCCGGCCAGGAAGGTGACGAAACGCGTGCCGGGCCCGTCGACACCCGTCGACAGGTCCCAGGAGTGGACCGAGCCGGAGATCGGCCGGTGGGTGGCCGCACCCGCAGGAGTGACGGGGGTGAGGGAGTTGTCGAGGATCAGGGCCATGGCAGGGGCCTCCTGTGCGGACGGCTGGCGGTGGGCTGCGGAGCAAAGTGGCGGCGCGCGACGCCGGGGCCCTACGGGGGATGGGCACCCGACGCCGCGCGGTTCTGGGGGCTCGGCCGGAGCCGGTGGACCGGGGCCGGGGCCCCGGGGCCGGTCAGAGCGAGCCGTGGAAGGTGCGGTTGATGACGTCGAGCTGCTGCTCGCGGGTCAGCCGCACGAAGTTGACCGCGTATCCGGAGACCCTGATGGTCAGCTGGGGATAGTTCTCCGGGTGCTCCATGGCGTCCTCCAGGGTCGCCTTGTTGAGCACATTGACGTTCATGTGGAAGCCGTCGCTGGCCATGAAGCCGTCCAGCACACCGGAGAGGTTCGCGATCCGCTCCTCGGGGGTCCGGCCGAGCGCGTCGGGCGTGATGGTGTTGGTCAGCGAGATGCCGTCCTCGGCGTCGTCGTAGGGCAGCTTGGCCACCGACAGCGCGGAGGCGATGTAGCCGTGCTCGTCGCGTCCGTTCATCGGGTTGGCGCCGGGGGCGAACGGTTCGCCGGAGCGGCGGCCGTCCGGGGTGTTTCCGGTCTTCTTGCCGTAGACGACGTTGGAGGTGATCGTCAGCACCGACTGGGTGTGCACCGCGTCCCGGTAGGTGGGGTGCTTGCGGACCTTCTCCATGAAGCCGTGGACGATCCCCCGGGCGAGGGAGTCGGCACGGTCGTCGTTGTTGCCGTACGCCGGGTAGGTGCCCTCGATCTCGTAGTCGGTCGCGAGCCCCGACCCGTCCCGGATCACCCTCACCCGGGCGTACTTGACGGCGGAGAGGGAGTCGGCGGCGACCGAGAGGCCGGCGATGCCGCAGGCCATCGTGCGCAGGATCTCCCGGTCGTGGAGGGCCATCTCCAGCCGCTCGTAGGCGTACTTGTCGTGCATGAAGTGGATGACGTTCAGCGCGTGCACATACGTCCTGGCCAGCCAGTCCAGCATCGCGTCGTACCGCTCGGCGAGGGTCTCGTAGTCGAGGTACTCATCGGTGATCGGCTCGAAGCCGTCCACCACGAGCTTGCCGGAGCGTTCGTCGCGGCCCCCGTTGATCGCGTACAGCAGCGCCTTGGCGACATTGACCCGGGCGCCGAAGAACTGCATCTGCTTGCCGACCGCCATGGCGGAGACGCAGCAGGCGATCGCCGTGTCGTCGCCGTACTTCGGGCGCATCAGCTCGTCCGACTCGAACTGGATCGCCGAGGTGTCGATGGCGACCCGCGAGGCGAACTCCTTGAATCCGGCGGGCAGCCGCCGCGACCAGAAGACCGTGAGGTTCGGCTCGGGGGCCGGGCCCAGGTTGTAGAGGGTCTGCAGGGCGCGGAAGGTGGTACGGGACACCAGCGGGCGGCCGTCCTCACCGATCCCGGCCATCGACCAGGTGACCCAGGTCGGGTCGCCGGAGTACAGGTCGTTGTACTCCGGGGTGCGCAGGAAGCGCACGATGCGGAGCTTGATGACGAAGTCGTCGATGAACTCCTGCGCCTGCTCCTCGGTCAGCAGCCCGCGCTCGATGTCGCGCTGGAGGTAGATGTCGAGGAAGTTGTCGATGCGGCCGATCGACATGGCCGCGCCGTTCTGCTCCTTCACCGCGCCGAGGTAGCCGAAGTACAGCCACTGCACGGCCTCGCGGCCGGTGCGGGCGGGGCCGGAGATGTCATGGCCGTACGACATCGCCATGGCCTTCAGCTCGTTCAGCGCCTTGATCTGCTCGGAGATCTCCTCGCGGTCCCGGATGACGTGCTCGGTCGCCCATTCCTCGCCGAGTGCGGCCTTGTCGGCCTCCTTGGCGGCGATCAGGCGGTCGACACCGTAGAGGGCGACGCGACGGTAGTCGCCGATGATGCGTCCGCGGCCGTAGGCGTCGGGCAGCCCGGTGATGATGCCGGAGGAGCGGCAGGCGCGGATCTCGGGGGTGTAGGCGTCGAACACGCCCTCGTTGTGGGTCTTGCGGAGATGGGTGTAGATCTCCCTGACCTCGGGGTCGGCCTCGTAGCCGTACGCGTCGAGGGCGCCCTCGACCATCCGCCAGCCGCCGTTGGGCATGATGGCGCGCTTGAGCGGGGCGTCGGTCTGGAGGCCGACGATCAGGTCACGGTCGGCGTCGATGTAGCCGGGCTTGAAGGCGTCGATCCGGGACGGGGTCTTCACATCCACGTCGAGGACGCCCTTGGCGATCTCCTCCGGGAACAGCGCGAGGAGCTTCTCCCAGACCGCCGTGGTCCTGGCGGTGGGTCCGGTGAGGAAGGAACCGTCACCCTCGTACGGGGTGTAGTTCTGCTGGACGAAGTCGCGGACGTCGATCGCGTCCCGCCACAGCCCGCCCTTGAAGCCGTCCCAGGCTCCGCTGTCCGTCGTCGTCTCCGCAGCAGCTGCCGTCATGGCCCGTACCTTCCGATTCCGTCCGTACGCCTCTTTTTCTCTGCCTCCATTCCACGCCCGATTTCCGTGTCCGGATGGCCGCATTGGTCCCCGGTGAAAGGCCAAAGGTCCCCACTGTTTCCGCCCGGACGCGAGCACACCCCTTCTGAGCTGCGCGTTTCTTCGGGACTTTGGACCATAGTTCGCTTGTGAATACTTTCACAAGAAATTTCCCCGCCCCCGTCGCTCGCCTTGCCTGTACGTTCGTCCGCATGGCCCGCAGCATCACCGCCGAGCCGCCCCAGGGCGGCCCCGAGGAGCATGTGATGACCCGTGAAGACCCCCGCCGCCACCCTGAGCCGCCGAGGACGGACGCGCTGACCGATGTGGCCGGTATCCGCGTCGGTCATGCCCGGGTGGCCGGAGAGGGCGCCCTGAGCGGAACCACCGTCGTACTGGCGCCCGAGGGCGGCGCCGTGGCCGCCGTGGATGTGCGCGGCGGCGGACCGGGCACCCGGGAGACCGACGCGCTGGATCCGCGCAATCTGGTGCAGCGGGTCGACGCGGTGGTCCTCACGGGCGGCAGCGCGTACGGCCTGGACGCCGCGTCCGGCGTGATGGCCTGGCTGGAGGAGCAGGGCCGGGGCGTCAGGGTCGGTCCCCGCCCGGATCAGGTGGTACCGGTCGTGCCGGCCGCCTGCCTCTTCGACCTGGGGCGCGGCGGTGACTGGAGGGCCCGCCCCGACGCCTCGACCGGCCGCGCCGCGGTGATGGCCGCCGCCGCCTCGGAATCGGGGGCGCCGGTGGCCGAGGGCGCGGTCGGCGCGGGAACCGGAGCGGTGGCCGGGCAGCTGAAGGGCGGCATCGGCACGGCGAGCGTGCGGCTCGCCTCCGGGGTGACCGTCGCCGCACTCGTCGCGGTCAACGCGGCGGGGTCGGTCCTGGATCCGAGCACCGGGGTGCTCTACGGGGAGTACGGCGCGGGGGAGCCACCCGCGCATCCGTCACCCGAGGCGCACAGTGAGGCGCTGCGGCGGCTCGCACGGGCGCAGGAGGCGCATGAGGCGGCCGGGGGCGGCGCCCCGCCCTTCAACACCACCATCGCCGTCGTGGCCACCGACGCCGCCCTTGTGCGGGCCCAGGCCCAGAAGCTGGCGGGCACCGCGCACGACGGGCTGGCGCGCGCCGTGCGCCCCGTCCATCTGCTGACCGACGGGGACACGGTCTTCGCCCTGGCCACGGGGCGGTTGCCGCTCCCGCCGGAGAATCCGGTCGCACTGAACGAGATCCTCGCGGCGGGCGCCGACACCCTCGCCCGCGCCATCGTGAAGGCGGTGCGCGCGGCCGGGAGCACCGAGGGCCCGGGGGGCGCGTTCCCCTCGTACACGGACCTCTACGGCGGCTGACATGAGCGGCGTCCACGGGCGGCGGCACCCACCAAGGGAAGCCGTCGGGGCATCACCACCGAGGGGGCGCACGGCGGCCCGACTGACCGCCCCGGCAAGGAAGTTCACCCGAACCTCCCGAAATCGTCCGGGAACTTTCTGCGTGTGCCCTACGTTTTTACGAACCCCGGTCACGATGTCAGACCCAGGGACTACGTTATGCACGCATCAAGTAACACGCGGCGACGGCCTGGAGACAGCACCTTGAGCGATCCGTACGAGACAACCGAGCAGCACCTCGACCGACTCCTGCGACGCGCCCTCAACTCGTTCGACCTGCCCGACATCACGGTCGACCGACTCGGTACGGCTCTGGCGCACAGCAGTGCCCTGCATTCCTCGCACCACAGCTCCGTCCTGCACCGTGAGACCTATCGGCACACCTATCTCCTCTCCGACGGCTCCGCCCTGACCCTGTGGGAGCTGGTCCACAGCGGCGGCCGGGACATCACGGTCCCCCGCCGCCACGAGCTGTACGACGACGAGACCGACGCCCATGTCGCCGCCACCAGGCTGGCCGGGAGCTTCTCGGACGCCCCGGTCTTCGGCGACGACAGCCCGCAGCCGGATCTGGAGGTCCTCACCCTCCTGATGTCCGCTCCCCCGGCCCCGCTGCCCCGGATGTACGCACCGGACAATTCGGCGGACCACGCCCGCCGCGTCCTGCGCCGCGCGGAGAACGGCGACCGGCCGGGTGAGGAGACCGCGCGGACGCTGCGGGCCGCCTTCGCCCACCACATCACCCAGATCTTCGGGCGCCAGTGCCGTGTCGACGGGCAGGACGCGGGCTTCACGCTCTACGAGCACGCCTTCCTGCTGCTGGACGGCAGCGAGACGAGCCTGTGGGAGGTCGAGCACACGGCGACCCCCGACGGCCGCCACATGTGCGAGGTGTACGGGGCCGAGCGCGACGCCCGCACGGCCATGGAGAACCGCACCCGGATCTGCTGACCCACGTACGGCTGCCCGCGCCGCCTGTGCGAACAGGGGGCACGGGCAGCAGCCGGCCGGGATGCCGACGGAGCGTCGGTAAGGGATTCGGCGGGGTCATCGCCGGGATGCCGGCGGAGGCGTCGGCCGGACCCAGCGCCCGGCCGCCTCACCGCGCCCGTACATCAGCGCGCCAGTGCGTCAGTACCTCACCGCGCCCGTGCGTCAGTGCGTCAGCGCCGGTTCCTTGGTGGCCCCGGGGTCACCGGCCCCGGCTGCGGAACCAGCACGACCCGCGCCGTCCGTGTCCCCCGCGCTGTCCGCCTCCGTACCGCCGTCCGCTTCCGTACCGCCGTCCCCCGCGCCCTCCACATGGGCCCGCGGCCTGGCGGGCAGCGCGAACATCACCAGGAAGATCACCGCGAGCACTCCGGCCACCCACCACAGCGACTGCTGGAACGCGTTCACGAACGCCGGGCCCACCGCCTCCGGACCGAGCCGGTCGCCGATCGCCCCGAAGAAGACGACCGACACCAGCCCCAGCCCCAGCGCCGTACCCATCTGCTGGACCGTGTTGATCAGCCCGGACGCCGATCCCGCGTGCTCCTTGGGCACTTCGGAGAGCACTGCGTCCGTCAGCGGGGCCACGATCAGCCCCATCCCCACGCCCATGACCACCAGCGGCAGGGCCATCTGCCATGCCTCGATGCCCATGCCGTACCGCTCCGCCTCCCAGATGTAGAGCAGCAGCCCGGTGATCATCAGCAGCGCGCCCGCCTGGAGGACCTTGCGGCCGAAGCGGGGTACGAGCTTCTGTACCGAGACCCCGGCGGCCACCGAGACGGCTATCGAGAACGGAATGCCCGTCGTACCCGCCCGCAGCTCGCTCCAGCCCAGGCCCATCTGCATGTAGAGCGTCCAGACGAGGAAGAAGATGCCGAGGCCGATACCGAAGGTCAGCTGAACGGCGATACCCGCGGCGAAGCTCTTGACGCGGAACAGCGACAGCTCGATGAGCGGCGAGGCGTCGGAGCGGGCCTTGCGCCGCTCGTACGCGATCAGCGCCAGGAACACGAGCAGACTGCCCACCATCGATACGTGGCCCCAGAGCGGCCAGCCCAGCTCGCGGCCTCGGGTGAGCGGGTACAGCAGCATCAGCAGGCCCAGCGTGACCAGGACGACGCCCACCAGATCGAGGCGGAGCGCCTTCGGCGCCTTGGACTCGCTGATGAACCTCCGCCCCAGGATCAGTCCCGCGATGCCGACCGGCAGGTTGATCAGGAAGATCGGCCGCCATTCGAGGCCGAAGAGGTTCCACTCGGTGAGCAGCGCGCCCAGCAGCGGTCCGGAGACGGCGCCGAGTCCCACGATCGCCCCGAACAGGCCGAAGACCTTGCCGCGCTCGTGCGCCGGGAAGGTGGCATGGACGATCGACAGCACCTGCGGCACCATCAGCGACGCCATGCCGCCCTGGAGGATGCGGGAGGCGACCAGCATCTCCGGGTTCGCGGCGAAGCCGCAGAGGGCCGAGGCGAGGGTGAAGCCGCCGATGCCGATGAGGAAGAGCCGCTTGCGGCCGTAGATGTCGCCGAGCCGGCCGCCGGTGATCAGCCCGGCGGCGAAGGCGAGGGCGTATCCGGCGGTGATCCACTGGATCGAGGTGAAGGAGGCGCCGGTGTCCCGCTTGATGCTCGGGATGGCGATGTTGACGATCGTGACGTCGACCAGGTCCATGAAGGCAGCGGTCATCACGATGGCGAGCGCGAACCAGCGGCGCCTGTCGGCGGGGGCCACCGGGGCTGTCGGCCCCTTCGGCTCCATGGGTGCGACCGCCGTGGACGGCAGTGATTCGGAAGAAGGCATGCGGAGAAGCTAGAGGCCCATTAGGTCAGTTCATGACCTGTTGGACCGGCATCCTGAACCCATGACCGACACCTCGGCACGACTGCTGAATCTGCTGTCGCTCCTCCAGACGCCCCGCGAGTGGCCGGGCAGCGAGCTTGCCGAGCGGCTCGACGTCAGCGCGCGGACGATCCGCCGTGACATCGACCGGCTGCGCGAGCTGGGCTATCCGGTCGAGGCCTCGCGCGGTTCGGTCGGCGGCTACCGCCTCGTCGCCGGCGCCGCCATGCCGCCGCTGCTGCTGGACGACGAGGAGGCGGTGGCCATCGCGGTGGGGCTGCGGGCAGGCGCCGGGCATGCCATCGAGGGCGTCGACGAGGCCTCCGTACGCGCCCTGGCGAAGCTGGAACAGGTGCTGCCCTCGCGGCTGCGGCACCGGGTCTCGGCGCTTCAGCACGCCACGGTCCCGCTGACCCGGGGCGACGGGTCCCTCATCGATCCACAGACCCTGACGACGCTCGCCTCGGCGGCCACCGGGCAGGAGCGCCTGCGGTTCACCTACCGGAAGGGGGACGGCACCGAGACGAAGCGGCAGGTCGAGCCGTATCGGCTGGTGAGTACCGGGCGGCGCTGGTATCTGGTCGCGTACGACCTCCAGCGCGAGGACTGGCGTACGTTCCGGGTGGACCGGGTCAGTGAGCCGTTCGCGACAGGGGCCCGGTTCGTTCCCCGGCCGCTGCCCGGTGAGGACGGGGACGACGGCGATGACGGTGGGAACAGCGGGGACGGCGGGACGGGCAGGACGGGCAGCAGGACGGACGGGAACAGCGGGACGGGCAGGAGCGGCAACGGAGGCAGGAACGGCCGGGGCGGCGAGCGCGGTGGAGGCACGGGGGGCGTCGGGAGCGGGGACGCCGCGAAGTTCCTGACCCGTTCGATGGCCCGGATGAAGCCGGAGCTGCGCTTCGACGTGAGTTTCGAGGCGCCCTCGGAGTTCGTGGCGGCGCGGCTGCCCGCGGCCTTCGGTGCGCCGGAGGTGACCGGGGAGCGGAGCTGCCGGCTGCGCGCCGTCGCCTCCGACTCGCTGGAGTGGCTGGCACTGCGGCTGGCCCTGGTGGACTGCGAGTTCTCGGTGCACGGTCCGCCGCAGCTGGTGGAGTACGTCGCCGGACTGGGCGCCCGCCTGGGACGCGCCGCGCACCCCGGCCCGGACCCCGCACCCCCCGCATCCCCCGCAGAGGCACCGCCTGCACCGCCGGCACCGCCTGCCGCATCCTGAGCGGCGGCGCCCGGCACACAGGGCGTCGCGCCCCGCACACATGAATGAGCCCCGGCGCCGGGGGGGGTGGGCGCCGGGACTCAGCTCAGGGGACCGGCATGAACCGGTCGGGTGGGCCGGTGCGAACCGGCTTGATTGGGAGGTTACGGGTTATTGGCTCACGCCGCAGCGTCAAAGCCCGTGTCGTGAGCCATTCGCTTCAATTCGAGCAATGCGTGCTTCTCGATCTGGCGGATCCGCTCCCGGGTGAGGCCGTGTTCCTTGCCCACCTCGGTGAGGGTCCGCTCGCGGCCGTCCTCTATGCCGTAGCGCATCTTGATGATCGAAGCCGTCCGGTTGTCCAGCTTGCCGATCAGGTCCTCCAGCTCCTCGCTGCGCAGCAAGGTCATCACGGACTGCTCGGGCGAGACCGCGGAGGTGTCCTCCAGCAGATCGCCGAACTGCGTGTCGCCGTCGTCGTCCACGGACATGTTCAGGCTGACCGGGTCACGGGCCCAGTCCAGGACATTGCCGACCCGCTCGGCGTTGGAGTCGAGCTCGGCGGCGATCTCCGCGTGCTCCGGGTCGCGCCCGTGCTCGCGGTTGAACTCGCGCTGCACCCGGCGTATCCGGCCGAGCTCCTCCACCAGGTGGACGGGAAGCCGGATGGTGCGGGACTGGTCGGCTATGGAACGCGTGATGGCCTGGCGGATCCACCACGTCGCGTACGTGGAGAACTTGAAGCCCTTGGCGTAGTCGAACTTCTCGACCGCGCGCACCAGGCCCGCGTTGCCCTCCTGGATCAGGTCGAGCAGGGGCAGCCCCGCCCGCGGATAGCGTCGGGCCACGGCAACGACGAGCCGGAGGTTGGAACGGATGAATATGTCCTTGGCGCGCTCGCCCTCGGCGACCAGCGCCTCCAGCTCCTCACGCTTCGCCCCACCGGCTTCGCTCTCCACTTCGCCGTCGAGGATCTGCTGGGCGTAGACGCCCGCCTCGATGGTCTGCGAGAGGTCGACTTCCTTCGCGGCGTCGAGCAGTGGTGTGCGTGCGATCTCGTCCAGGTACATGCCGACCAGGTCGCGATCGGCGATCTCGCCTGTGGCGCGAACACTGCTTGCCCGGTCGGTCCCACCGGTGGTGGACGAACGACGGGCGACGGCACGGGTTGCCATGCGTGCTCCCTTGCTATGTAGGTCGCGACACCCTTTCGGGTGCCCTGCATCCGATGGAAACAACGACTGGAATCCGGACAGAATTCCCATGCCACTCATTCATTTTCGCGATCATGCAGTACCCTGTCCGCCGCCGGTCGCCGCAGGCACACCGCTCCTACCCGCTGAAGCGCAGGTCAGGACCGGTACGGAAGCCGATCCGGAGGCACTCACGGACATCTGCCACCATGTCGCCCGTGAGACCGCGCTCACACACGAACGGCCTCTTTCACCCGGCGCACCCGACTGCGCCCCCCTCACCTCTGAAGACGGCCCGTAGCGTTCACCGGTTGCTCAGGATGTCCGCATTGTCGGCAGCGAACGGAAGCCGGGGGCGGCCCTCCCCGGGCCGCCCCCCCCCCCCCCCCCCCCCCCCCGCCCCCCCCCCCCCCCCCGCCCCGGGCCCCCCCCCCCCCCCCCCCCCCCCCCCG